>NZ_JAMPKJ010000009.1 GCF_039962115.1 Funiculus sociatus GB2-C1
TTGTCATGAATAGATGGCTGTTGTGTGGTAACTCTAGCCTCTCATGTCCCTCTACCCTTTTTCACAAATTCCCCGCGGCTATTGGCTTTCACCTACTTCTGTCAGGCAGTCAGGGTAAGAACCTGCTTGTGGTAATCAATAGCTTGTGAAAACTGAAACAGTCCTGCATAGGTCTCTGCCAGATGGCTCAGGCAAGCCAGCTCTTCTTGCCTATCTTGGGTTTGGCGGCAGGCGGACAACCGTTCTAGGTAGTAATCGATTGCTTGTTGAGCTTCTTGAGTCATGACTAATCTCACAGATATTAAAAGGCTGACATATTTAGTATTCCCAATTCGGCACAGGTTCTAACACACCCGGTAATTGTAAGTAATAAATCGCGTCTTCTGGCATAACGGAACCAGGAAGAGAGATCGCGTCCATCTTCCCCAGAATGCGATCGCTTCTACTAATATGGCGAGCGCTAACTATCAAATGGATTCAACACAATCAACCCATTGATGCGCTGAAAATCATTAACATTGCGAGTTACTAACGTACAACCCTCAATCAAGGCGCAAGCTGCTATTAAAGCATCTCCTAATTTAGTACGATAATCACGACGGATTTGAGCAGCACCATCTAAAACTGATTCAGTTAGTAATACACATCTGAGATTCCGCAAAAATTCTCGCATTTCTAACGCTTCAGTGTCGCTCAACGCAGGGTAACAGAGTAACTCTACCCAAGTAATGGGACAGTAAAATCCTGTAGCATCGCTCCTTTCAATTTCGTCAAAGATAAATTTTACAGCTAACTCTCCTTTAAAGAAGCCAATGATAATGTTAGTATCCAGTAGATATTTACTACTCATCCCATTCTGATCTGAGTTGCAACTGGAATTCTAGAGAATCAATGCGCTCAGGTAAAAATCCAAACCATTGGTCAAAATTTTTCCCTGGTGATTTTTGGCTGCTAGTCTGATGCTCTGATATTGCTCGCTGATGAATTAGTGCTGCTAATTCTTCTAACAGCCGTAGTTGTTCTTCAGCACTGAGGTTTTCTACCTGATGGCGTACCTCGTTATAAGTAGACATAGACTTTCTTCTGTAACTCTCGCGTCCTGATTCCAATATACACAGAGTGCGATCGCACCTGCCAAAATAGCGATCGCATCCATGTTTCCGAGAGTGCGATCGCATCCATGTTTCCGAGAGTGCGATCGCAACCCGAATAGAGCATGGTAGAGTATTTATTTCTATATAAATAAGCACAGCAGCTAGTCTCAATATGAGTAGGCAAGATTCACAAACTACATTTCAGAATCAGTGGAATGCAGAACTCTACGATCGTAAACATTCTTTTGTCTCGCAGCTAGGATCAGATGTGGTAGAAATGCTATCTCCAAAACATGGGGAATTTATTCTCGATATCGGCTGCGGAACAGGTCATTTATCCGAAAAAATTACAAATTTTGGTGCTAAAGTAGTTGGCATTGATAGTGCAGCCACGATGATTGAGCAGGCACGAAAAAATTATCCTGCTTTACAGTTTGAGGTAATAGATGCAACTAATTTACAATTTACAGAACAGTTTGATGCTGTCTTTTCAAACGCGGCACTTCATTGGATAAAAGAGCCTGAAAAAGTTGTGTCTGGTATTTATGGAGCGTTAAAACCAAAAGGGCGTTTTGTGGCTGAATTTGGCGGGAAGGGAAATGTTAAAGCAATCGTTACAGCTATCTATAATGCCATTCAAGCTGCCGGTTATCCTGTCGAGGAAGCTCTAAATCCTTGGTATTTTCCCAGTATTGGGGAATATGGTGCTTTATTAGAAGAACATAGTTTAGAGTTAACTTTCGCAACCCTATTTGACCGTCCAACACCATTAGATGATGGAGAACAAGGGATGCAAAATTGGATAAAAATGTTTGCAAATAATATTTTGACTGCATTTCCTGCTGATCAAAAAATGAGCATTATTGCTGATATCGAAAAGCAGTTGCGTCCAACACTGTATAAAAATG
This sequence comes from Funiculus sociatus GB2-C1, assembly GCF_039962115.1. Classification (NCBI taxonomy): domain Bacteria; kingdom Bacillati; phylum Cyanobacteriota; class Cyanophyceae; order Coleofasciculales; family Coleofasciculaceae; genus Funiculus; species Funiculus sociatus. The sequence continues at coordinate 2,003 of NZ_JAMPKJ010000009.1, forward strand.
GCACTTGGTTTGCAGATTACAGACGAATTCGAGTAATTGCCATTAAAGATTAGCTCGTTTTAGCTTCAATTAAGCGATGGCACTACCTTGGTGTACCTTTCCCAAGCTTGCGATCGCGCACATTTTCCCCAGAATGCGATCGCATTTCCCGAATTGGAACTATATTAAGCGAATACCCAAATTGCTGAATTTAAAATTAAATTCTATGAAAATTCGCAACTATATCAGTTTGTTGGTGCGGCGAACTTTACCGGAAGTCTACAACACTTATCACGGGTACCAAAAGCTTAAACTTCCCGAAAACATCCAACGGATTAACAATCTAATCATTCAAAAATACGGTTTAGTTGTTCAAAGTGGCCCTTTTGCTGGCATGGTTCATGTAGGACGCAAGGGAGGCGCAGCATTAGTACCAACGCTTATAGGTTGTTACGAGGAAGAATTGCATGAAATTTTAGGCTCTGTAATTCAAACAAACTACGACAACATCATCAATGTTGGTAGTGGCGAAGGTTACTATGCAGTTGGATTTGCTTTAAAGATACCTACCGCCAAGATTTATGCTTTCGAGATTAACCCCATTGCTAGGCGAATGTCTAAGGAAATGGCACGAGCTAATGGTGTTTTTGACCGTATATTTTTTGCTGGAGAATGCGATATAAAAGCATTGAATGAGGCAATAGATAAAAAATCGCTAGTATTTATGGATTGTGAAGGCGGTGAAGTTGATTTACTACAACCGGATCTGGCACCTAATCTTAGATACAGCGACGTGTTAGTTGAATTACATGACTTTTTAAACCCAACAATTTCAGAAACTATTCTGTCCCGCTTTAAAGAAACTCATGATATCACGTTAATAAGTAGTACAAAGCGCGAGCCAGAAGCATATGCAGCAATTGGCTTCCTCAATGAAGAAGACCGTCAAATTGCTGTTAGCGAGTTTCGTCCAGCAGTAATGCAGTGGGCATTTATGACTGCTAAATCTTATCAAAAATAAGAGTATATTCAGCAACACAAAGATAAATTATGCCAAAATTATTACAGCTAAATAGCCTTTGTTGCTGATGAAACGGTTCACAATTTTTCGCTACGCAGCGACAGTATCCGTACTGGCTCTACTGGTATTGGCTTGTCGCGATCGCACTATTCTCGTATCCAGCGCCAATACACCTAGTCCAGATACTTTAAACTTACTTCAGGCGGAGCCGCCCCCTGCAAAGGCATTTAAAAACCAGTGGACACCTGAACTTGAAAAAGAATTTCAGCAACGAGCTAAAGAAGTTATTAAGTATTACGCAGGCAAAAAATATGGCAACACCTATGGAGAGAATGAAAAAGCGTCTTATCCTAATGCCATGTTTGACTTTTTGGATGGAAATCGGGAGAAAGCGATCGCATTTCTTGAAAATGAAGATAATCAAGCCAAAGATAACGCCCACACCGAAGGGATTGACTATTACTATTCTTTCACTCTCAAAGGACAAATTCGCAAATACTTCTTCTTCGGTAAATTCCTAGATCCTGCCTACAAACAACGAATGTTTTTAGGTGCAAAAAAGTGGACGCAGCAAGATCCCAATGGTCGTCCTCACCCAATTTATGGGCAAGGTCGTGGCGGTGACGGTTGGGGGCCAGAGGTGCGCGGTAGCTGGGTGGATGGACGCAATACAGATAATCTCAGGGCGATGCGAGAGATATCCGTTTATCTAATGGCGGAGGAAACTGGAAATGAAGATGTGCGACAGCTTTATAAAAAGAGAATTCAGCGGTATGTTTGGGCGCTTTATCATATTGGTATGGGCGAGTGGGATTCGGAAAATTATCACGGTCATACCCTAGCTGCGTATCTTAATCTTTACGATTTCGCTAAAGATACAGAAGCGAAAATGTTAGGTAAAGCAGCTTTAGATTGGCTTTGTGCTGCGGGGGCATTGAAGTATTATCACGGTGGTTTCGGGGGGCCATCTAAACGAGATTATGGTAATAGTAATGTAGTTTATGGTTCATCTGCCGCACGTTTGCTATGGCTATATTTTGGGGATAATTCGCTACCTAATCCTAAACCTGAACGCGATTCAATTCACGTAGTTACTAGCAGTTACCGTCCTCCATTGGCAGTTGTAGCATTAGCCAGAAAACAGTTTAAAAAGCCGATTGAATTACTTAGTACCAAGCCAGTTTATGAAAATTGGAAACCTGGAGGTGAAGATAAACCTGGTTATTGGGAAACCACATTTTTCGGTAATACTTATCAACTGGGTAGTGTTGTTGCAGAGTTTAGCGATGGTGATGTTGGAACTTTCAAATTGATGGCTGAAAATTCTCAGCGTGGGGTGGATTATTTTGTAGCCAATACTGGTAGCGACAGGCTAAAGCCTGGAAAAAATAAAGGCGATCAAATAGGACAATACCGCAATCTTTTGATTTGGCTACGGCCAGCCTCAAACCAACCCTTTTATTTTCAGATTCCTAAAACTGCCGTATCAGAAATTGAAGATGGAATTTGGTTCTTTAAGTTTGAAAAGACTTGGCTGGCTGTTCATCCCATAAACCTAAATAATTACACAAAAATTCCTATTAAAGGAAAAAAACTAGAGGAGTTATACCGCGATGAAGTAATGCTGAAAGCCACACCTCAAGGGAATCAATATGCTGGATTTACGCTGGAGGTGGGAGATAAAATTACAAGCAGTTATGCTAGTTTTAAAGAATCTGTGAAGAAAAAAAGTAAGTTGGACTTGAGCCAGATAGCAGCTGGTACAGTACAGCTAAAAGGAGTTAATGGCGATAATCTGAAAGTAACTCATAATTCTCAAAATGAGCTGCCAACTATTGTTCGCAATGGTGTCAAGTATGACTGGTTTAAAAATTATGCTTTATACAAGCCAACTGAAGGAAATAGCCCTATCTCTCTAGGTTGGAAACAAGGTAAACTGCGGGTAGAAGCTGGCGGTTTAGTGTTTGAAGAGACGGTTTCACGTGATGGAAAGGTGAGTTTATAAACTTTTCATGTCACCTTTTACGTTCTGTAACTAAGGTGAGGCTAACCCATTCCCCTTTATTGTTATAGCTGCGAATCATCCGTTGGCGCAAATTTGGTTGCAATAACCATCCTGCTTCTAGAAAAAAGGCTTGACCACCTTTCACTTGTAGGGGACAGTTGGAAGAGGCACCATCTGGTAATAATAATACTTGAATTGGCAGGTTATTTTGGTCAAAGTGAAGAATGGAACCGTTAATTTTAGCGGTTGAAGTGATGGTTCTGTCGCCAAAAGTCAATTTCTGAAATAAGCGATCGCTTTCTTTTTGCTCTACCTTCAGCGTGCTAGAATAAGTATCAGTGTTTTGATTGTCTGGATAAATTGTCACCGCTTCTCCCTGCCATTCTCCCACCAAATCATTAACAGTTAAGGCTGGGCGTTCTGGGGAGTCTGTCTCGGCTAATTTTTCCCGTATTAAGGTAATTCTATCTAACTTCCCTTCACGGTTAAATAGCTGCACCAAGCGCATCCTTCTGGTGCCATCAATCAAACCTAATTCCGCCCCAAATTCTGAGAAAGGAGCTTGTTGAATTGAGCCTTGAGAAAATGCCCCATTCTCAAAAAATAAAACGCTTTTTCCAAGAGAACTATATTCTAAAACTTTCTCTTCTGCCTGTTGACCGGGTGGTAAGCGGCGGATAATTTGGCGAATGGTTTGGTTATTGTTTAAACCTTCCAGGGAGACAACTGTAGGCGTGTCTTCCAGTAACTCTACTTGGGGCGAAAGTCGGGTAAATGAGCCTTGCCATTCCCCAAGATTTTGTAGTAAAGATTCCCATTGCGATCGCATAATTTAATTTTAGATTTTGGATTGATTATCGTACAGCAAAGCGACGGACAGCAAACAAACTCCCGATTAAGCCTACCGAACCGCCGAGACACAGGAGAATCACAGGTAACATAAAAATTTGTATTGGACTAAGTTGCAAACCGTTGACCAGAAATTGGATAAAATTCGGTTGAGAAGTAAGCAAGTTATTCAAAGTACGTCCAACGGTGCTGATGAGAAGCCAAGCGATCGCAGCCCCAACCAAACCAAAGGTAATTCCCTGTAAAATAAACGGCAGGTAAATCCATACCGTAGTTGCTCCCACCAGCTGCATTATCTCAATTTCCCGCCGTCGTGCCATCACAATCAGACGAATTGTTGTTGTAATTACTGCAACTGCCGTCAAAGTAAGTAAGGTGGTGATAGTAAGGCTAACGTAGCTCAGACCTTTATTCAGCTGAGCTAATCGTTGCAAAGCTTCATCCATATACTGTACGCCATCCACACCTGGGATTTTTACCAGCTTTTGGGCTAAAATTGGCACTATCTCAGAGTTACGTACCTTGACTTTTAGCTCATCCACGAGAGGATTTCCCTCTAGCTGCTGGGTAGCACCGTCGATATCGGAAATTAAGAGTTCTTTAACTAGAGATTTCCAAGCTTGCTCTTTGGAAATCGTTTTTATCTCAACCACTTCTGGCATTTTTTCCACAGCCGGGGCGACCATTTCCACTCGCGCCCCAGGATCTAAATATACAGATACTTCCAGTTGGCTGCCAAATTGAGTCAGCAGGCGTTCCATTTGCCAAGATGCTTGCAGACTCATGCCAAATAGAAACAGTAACACGGTGACTGTACTAACCGCCGCCCAGTTCATCCAACCGCCGCGTCGCAAGCCCCGCAATGTTTCGCGCAGTAGGTAATCTAATTTACTTAGGAATTTAAACACGAATTTCCTCCTCAACCACAGCCATCATCAGAGAGTTTATAGCACGGGCGTTCGATTCTTTGAAGAGTAGATTTTAGAGCTGCATTAGATTCTACTCTCCCGAATCGCTCCCCATTGCCTCTAATATGTTGTAGTATTTGTAGTATCTATAGCATTCCTAAATGATTCGTGAAGGCGAAATACCGGACTTCTTTAAGGAGTTCGGTATCTGAACCGCTGACAATAATTATGGTGAAGTTATGAATCAGTATCGCTTTAAACAGTCATTCTCTGCTGACTCCAATTTAAGTAATAAGTTGTTTGACTTGGTTGAAGTCGTGTTTCCTGGATTAGGGGAATTAACAGAATGCGGCAGAAAATTAGGCGCATCGTGGGAAGATGCTTCAACTCCGTTTATTCGCTTTCAGGACGACATAGCTGTTACCCATGTAGGAGTGTTAGAAATTCCTATGCAAATTATGGGACAAGCGGTGACTGTAGGGGGAGTACATGGAGTATGTACGCGGACGGAATTTCGCAGGCGCGGCTACTACCGCGAAGTGATGGAGGAGGTGCTGGAATACTGCGATAAATGCTATCAAACGCTGGTATTGACAACGCCGAACCCGGATTTTTATAAGCCTTTTGGCTTTCGCAAACTAGAAGAATTCGTGTTTAAAATCAGATGGGATTCCCAGAGCAGCAGGGATGGTTTTAGAATACTGAATTTTGATGATGCCAAAGATTTAAAATTGCTACACCGACTGTTGGAAACGCGGACACCTGTTTCTAATATTGTTGGAGTTGTGAAAGAAAAAGCCGTATTTTGCTTCAACGAAGGAACTCGCCCTTTATACTATGCAGAAGATTTGGATTTAATCGCTTGCATGGAGATAAAAGATACCCAACTCCACCTTTTTGATATAGTGGCAACGCAGATATGCCCGTTGAAAGAAATTATCGACAGAATACCCCAAACCATTGAAGAGGTAACGATATACTTTAGTCCTGAACTTTTGGATGCGGGAGATATCAGGGCATTTCCCCACGTATTTGATGAGACGGTGCTGATGGTGAGGGGTAAATTTGCCGCAGAGGGGGAAAAATTTATGCTACCGCGTTCGGCGCGTTGTTGATGAAAGTACGTGTTGGGGGACGAGAGTAAGGGAGTTAAGTAGCAAGGGAGCTAACAACTGAGAACTGTTAAGATATAAGAAAATCGCAATGTTTAAAATTTAGCTGTCTTGCGAGTCGCAATACCATGACCATGACGAGTGAAGTTGCCGTCGAAAAGAAAAAGTTAGAAAAACCGCCTTTAGAGATTCACTATATGGGCGATCGCGTCCTGCGTCACCCTGCCAAGCGTATTGCCAAGGTAGATAACGAAATTCGGCAACTCGTGCGGGAAATGCTGCAAACCATGTACAGCGCAGATGGTATCGGTTTGGCAGCCCCCCAAGTGGCAGTGCACAAACAGCTGATTGTCATTGACACCGAACCGGATAACGCCGCTAATCAGCCTTTAGTGCTGATTAACCCGGCTATCAAGAAATTCGGGCGCGACTTGTGTATGTTTCAAGAAGGCTGTCTTTCTATTCCTGGTGTTTATATCGACGTGAAGCGCCCGGAAATGGTTGAAGTCACTTACAAAGACGAACAGGGCCGTCCGCGTAGTATGAAGGCAACTGGGCTGCTTTCCCGCGCCATTCAGCACGAGATGGATCACCTGAATGGGGTGCTGTTTGTTGACCGCGTAGACAATGCTTTGGTGTTAAATGAAGAGTTGAAAAAGCACGGCTTCTCGGCTCAAGCTGTCAATCCCGCACCCAAGGGATGGTAGTATTCCGTCATGATGACTCCGAAAAGTGGTGTATTTTTGCTTGGTTCGTGCGTAGCAGGGATAGCAGCTGTTGGTTCCGTCTTTGAACTTGCTTCTGGAGACCCCCGGCTGGGTAGTCTGACTACGGGAATTATTCTGGCTGCCAGCATTCCCTTAGTGGGATTTCTATTTTATGCCGCCGTTCGAGATGCAAACCAAAATTCATGAAAAGGTGTGGAGATGTTGTATCCAGCGTCTCCACACCTTTTTATGGTTAGCCGCAACTTTAGTCGCCCTGTAATTTTTGCCAGAACCCTACTCGATAATCAGCGGTAATTGCTAAGCTAATCGCTAACGCTTTCTCCCAATCTCTAAAAAATGACTGGTCAGAGTTACGCAAATGGGTTTCTCCGGCTACTGTCCAGCGGTGCCACTACTACGCCTTTGCCGCCTTACGCGCTACCTGGAAATCGGGAAGTAACGATAGGGCGCGAACCAAGTTGTCAAATTGTCTTAGATTCTACCCAGCACGGTATTGTATCCCGTCGGCATGCCACTATTCGTCCTCTCTCGCAGTCGGGAGGCGCATCAGTAGGCTGGGAAATATGCGACATGAATAGTGCCAATGGCACCTATGTAAATGGGACACGCTTGCAGGGATGGCAAAAATTGCTGTCAGGCGATCGCATTATGTTAGGGCAAAACGGTGCCGAATTCATGTTTGAGTACCAAGTTGCCTCCGTCAAAACTCAACTGTCCTCGCCACCAGTAACGCCGCCGCCGCAGCTTCAGACGAAGGCAGTAATTGCGTCAGTAACGCCACCGCCACCTCAGCCAGAGGGGGTAACTTTTACCCAGTTATTTCCCATCCTTTCCACAGGAAGAGATTTAACTAAAAAAGCTTACTTGGTACCAGGCATTCTCACAGTCGCATTTGTAATCTTGCTGTTCGCCGCCGTAGGGACACCAATAGTATTTAATCTGGTGCTGGCATCTTATCTGGCTGGGGCGGCTTATTATTTTGTCTACCAACTTTGCGGCAAACATAAGCCGTGGTGGGTGCTACTGTTTTCAGCTTCAACTACCGCCTTAATTCTCGTCAGTCCGCTGTTACTAGGATTTATCTATGTTTTTCGCGTTATCCTGCCTGGGGACGTGGATACAATACTTAGAGGTGCCGAACAGGTAAGCTTTAGGGAATTTCCCAGTCTACTTGTGCGAATGTTTTTCGGCGCAGGGTTGATGGAAGAATTGCTGAAGGCGTTGCCAGTGCTGGCATTGTATTTAATTGGACGCAGGCTTCCTTCTAAGAAGTGGCGCGATCGCATCGGAGTTTGGGAACCCCTGGATGGTATTCTGCTAGGAACGGCTTCCGCAGTCGGCTTCACCCTGTTGGAAACCCTGGGACAATACGTTCCCAATATTATTCAAAACATCACGCTGCAAGCTGGGGAAGGGGCGGGAGAATTGGTAGGATTGCAACTTCTAATTCCCCGTATTTTAGGCTCAGTGGCAGGACACATGGCTTATAGTGGCTATTTTGGGTATTTCATTGGATTAAGTGCGCTCAAACCTAGTAAGCGTTGGACAATTCTAGTAGTAGGGTATTTCACCGCATCTGGACTCCATGCCCTCTGGAACGCCACAGGATCTGTCAGCGGTTTGCTGTTAGCAGTCGTGGGAGTGCTATCCTATGCCTTTTTGACAGCAGCAATTCTCAAGGCGCGTGCTTTGTCTCCAACGCGAAATTCCAACTTTGCTACCCGGTTTGGTAACTTACCGTAGCTTAAAAAACTCTAAAATTCGATTCCACGCCCACCAAGGATCAGGATCTTTTGCTTGATGCTGACATTCTCGACTGCTGATGTAGCCGACATGACCACCGTATTGAGTTAGCACTAAGTGGATGTTAGGATTGCGATCGCTTTCCTTCTTCAAATCTGCCACAATTGACGGATCGAACATTGGATCATCGGCAGCATATAAAATCAAAGTTGGTTTTTGCAGGTGAGGCAATATGTGTAATGCACTGCTAGCGTCATAATAGGCCTCCACTGAGGGAAAGCCCAAGCGTCCGATTACCAGTTCGTTATCAAAACCCCAAATACTATTAGCCCGTTCTATTGCTGCGGGCTCTATTGCCCCAGGATGAGCATCATACATCCGAATCGCCAGTTTTTTCAATTCTCGTGCGATCGCTTGTTCTAAATATCTGCCCAAGGGATCTTTCACTAAATAAGACAGCGAACGGTTAGAATCCAAACTCGGACAAATAACTGCCGCGCCCCCAATTTCCTCTTCCTGCAACCCTAAATCCTGACCTTCCTTCGTTAACTCCTGTGCAGCTTTTACCGCCCACAGTGCCAGTTGTCCCCCTAAAGAATACCCCGTAAACCAAAACGGTGCCGGACAACCCATTCCCTTCGCCGTCGCCGCAATACGGACAAAATCTTCCCCCTCGTACAAACCATCAGAAGTTAAGGTAGGAGACAACTCTGCTGTTTTGCCGTGCGCCCTCCAGTCAAAAAGTACCACTGCATAACCTTGGGCAAACGCTTTGCGTCCCAGCAGTCTTAGAAACCACTGGTTATCCAAACTGCCCGTAATGCCATAAGTGCCAACAATTGTACTGTGCGCCTTTTCTGGAATCGCCACCCAGCCAAAAATTGGCACGTTACCCGCACCTGTAAAAACTGTTTCTCGATAAGGTGGTTCCGGGTCTACAGTAGTCTTTTCCCATTCCTTACCTGCCTGCAAAGCAGTGTAGAGAGTCATTGATAGACCATTTCTTAGCAGCCAAGGCGGAGTGTAGGGAGGATTCTGCATGAATAAGCGCATTTAAAGCCGATTGTTGCCAGCATTGCTTAATACATTTTAACAAAGCAATATTTATTTATTTTGATTTTCTACTGCTGAAAAAATTGTTGCATAAACAGACTAAACGCTTGCCAAAACGTGCCTGCAATGAATACAAAGAACAAAGTAATCGCCCCAGTTAACCCATAGCTGACGCACATCAAAAAACCATCAGCTTCCAAAGTGGCAACGACAAACAACAAAATGCCAACTGCGGGAATCGGATTAGTCAACGGGATGGGTGACATCAACAATACCGTCAGCCAAGCAATACACACTCCATTCAATCGCCACGCATGGGGATTCTCTGCCACCCTACGAAAACGGGGACGAGTCAATTTTTCTAGCACACCTGTGACTCGTTGCAGGTTTTTCAACAGTTGCAGAATAAACCAGCGAGGAAATTTGAACTGACGAATTCGTTTCGGTAGCCAAGGAGAACGCCATCCAAAAGCCATCTGTAGCGCTAAAAGTAAGCTACCGCTACCTAAAACTACGGTAAATCCAGGCGGCATTGGAAACAGAAACGGCAGAGTGAGTAAGCCGATAACCAGGCTAAACCCTCGTTCAGAGGTTTCTGCCAGAATGTCTGCTAGGGTTAGCGGCTGATTGGCTAACCTCTCAAGCAGAGACTTAATATCTTGAGAAAATCTCAGGCGCATTGGGTGTTAGGTATTGGGTGTTGGGTGCCTACTGCGGTTGTCTTGTACCAGCCGATAAATAGTTTTATCCCATTCAGTCCAAACAAACATCAAAGCACTCAAGGATATGCCAGTAGCAATTTCAAATTTTAGATACGGCGGTTAGCCTTGTCTGTAGTCGGTATCCAAGAAATCTCGCAGCAGTGCCAGGTACATTATTTTCAGTTTTAACATAGTAGTCAAGGTAACAGATCCCACTAAGTAGGGATTTATGGTGGGGGCTGGGGCTAGGGGCTGGGGACTGGGTACAGGGGACTGGGTACAGGGGACTGGGGACTGGAGATTAGGTACTGGGAAATACGGTTCACTTAAAGCTAAAAGTCTACAACCTGTATAGGTTGAGGGGCATGGCGTTTAAGGAACCTCGCCCAACAAATGTTTATGTCTGTTGTGTGAGGTTCCAAAGACCCAACCTACAACTGGGGACTGAGTAAAAGAAGAATGCAACTCTTTCCTCTTCCCAGTTCCCAGTCCCCATTCCCCAATCTGCTTTATTCGCTATGCTATTTGGCATTCATGTGGCGAATAATCCAATAACTAATTGAAAGAGATAAAAGGGCAATTCCCAACCCAATTATGTCAACGCCTGATGTTTTTTCTAAATCTAGAATGATGATTTTCCGGGCAACAGCGATTAAAGAAGTAACAATAACTAACTCAACTTGAATAACGTGTTTTTTTAGATATGCAGTGATATTCTCTAAAATTTCAAGAGCAATTAAAACATTCAAAAATAATCCGAATATTTTGAATAATGTTTTGGTAAAAGGCTCTTCCGGTTGACCAATCAGCATTTGTACCAAAGAAAGGCCTAGATTCCAAATTGCTAACAGGATAACCAAAATCATCGCAACCGAAAGAACCTTGGAAACTATGCCCTCTATATTTTCCAGTGCGTGCAGAAAATTTTCATCTTTGAAAGCTGATCTAATTTGTTTGTTTAGCTTCTTACCTATCCACATTTTGCCAGTCTCTTTTTATAGACACACTATTCATATTATTTTAAAATTGCTAGTATTTTTGATAATTAACACGATAAAAGGCAAAAGGAAAAAAAGGTAGGTTATTTTTCCTTTTGCCTTTTGCTTTATTCGTCGTCGTGGGCGAAGCGATTGTAGAGAAAATCCAGAGCGTGATTCCGCAGTTTGTAGTATTGCGGATCTTCCATAATGCGAGCGCGATCGCGCGGACGCGGAAAAGGAATTTCCAGCACTTCGCCAATTTTAGCATGAGGCCCATTCGTCATCATCACCAATCGATCTGCTAGAAATAGAGCCTCATCAATATCGTGAGTGATCATCAACACCGTCGCCCGGTTGTCGTTCCAAATTTTCAGCAGTTCTTCCTGTAATTCTTCCTTGGTAATCGCATCCAACGCTCCAAAAGGCTCATCTAGAATTAAGACTTGGGGACGAATCGCCAAAGCACGGGCAATACTTACTCGCTGTTTCATCCCGCCAGATAGTTGGGGCGGCTTTTTGTCAGCAGCTTCTGTGAGTCCCACCATCGCTAGATGATCTCTTACAATCGCCCTTTTTTCAGCTTCCGGCTTATTAGGATAAACTGCGTTAACCGCCAGGTAAATGTTTTCAAACGCAGTCCGCCAAGGCAACAAAGCGTAATTCTGGAATACTACCATGCGGTCTGGCCCTGGCTGAGTGATGCGCTTAGAGCCAACCCGCACCTCGCCGCTGCTAGGCGTATTAAAGCCCGACACCATATTCAACAGTGTTGATTTGCCACAGCCAGAGTGACCGATGAGGCAGATAAACTCGCCTTGCTGTACGGTGAGGTTAACGTCTTCCAACACCGTGTAAGGGCCTTTTGGTGTTGGATAAACTTTGGAGACGTTCTCAATCACCAAAAACGGTGAACTAGGGGACTTTTGAGTTTTGAGTTTTGAGCTTTGAGTTAAAGAAGTTGAGGTTTGAAAGTTGAAGGCTTGCATGGCTGTTGAAGAGTTAGGAGTAGGGTGGGATTGTTTCGCTTACTTACTCAGCTTGTAGGCTTAAATTGCCAGATAAGGAACCGCTTCAGATACAGAAGACCTCTTGCCTAAATGCCTTGAACTAAAACTACTTGCAAAGCGAGAAGCAAGCTACAGGCTTAAAGCTAAAATCCGTTAAAACGGGCTGAAAATGTCTGCCAGTTAGCTAAAGCTAACTTTGGCGTTCAGCCCGAAATTTATTTCAGGGCTGACTTTTGCCAGAGGTCTAGAAAACGCAGAGGAGAGATAGCTTTAAGAGAAGCATTTGAGAGAATCAGTAAAAGGCAAGAGTAAAAACAGGAAATTCTTTCTTCTTGCCTTTTGCCTTTCTTTAAGCTGCTGTCTTCGTCCTTGAATCGATGACAACTTCCGCAACTGAAAAATCCTGTTTAATCGCCAGACTGTTGAGGTAGGCAATTGGGTCATCGGCATTAAAGGGAGTGCCATCGAACAATTGAATTGGGCCGCGAGTGTAACTAATATCAAGACCCAGTTCTCGCGCTGCTGTGCTGAACGCACCAACTCGACAGACTCGTTCCAGAATTTCTACCCAATTTCTGGGGAAAGGAGTATCGCCCCAACGCGCTAGCTGCGTCATAATCCAAAGTTGTTCAGTGCGACTGGGACGGTTGACACCACCTTCGCCGTAAAACTGGTGATGGGCATACTCGCGCATCGGATGCTCTAAGCTACAGGCAGAGTAGTTTGGTTCTCCCATCTGGATGTAAGCCAAATCGGTACTTACATACTCTCGCCGCGCCAATATCTCCCGAATTTCTTGGGCATTCGCTGTATCTGCACAGTATTTGCAAGCTTCTAAGAGAGCTTTAACTAAGGCAATGTGGGTGTTAGGATAAGCTGCTGCCCAATCTTCCCGCACCCCTAGAACTTTGCCTGGGTGTCCCAGCCAAATTTCTAAGTCTGTCGCAATCGTAAAGCCAATTTCTTCCTCGGCGGCGCGGAGGTTCCAAGGTTCGCCGACGCAGTAACCGTCAATCGTTCCGGCTTGCAAATCTACCACCATTTGGGCGGGAGGGATGGTTTTGAGGGATACGTCGCGGTCGGGGTCAATGCCACCTGCTGCTAGCCAATAACGCAGCAGCAGGTTGTGCATGGAACTGGGATGCACCATTCCCATCCGGTGCTGACGATCGGGAGTGCGACGCAGGTAATCTTTAAAATCAGATAAGGTGTACACGCCTTCCTCGTAGAAGTGCTTGGCGAGGGTGATGGCGTTGCCGTTACGGGTCATAGTCAGGGAGGTGACGACCGGAACGGGGCGGTTCTCATGACCTCCCAGGGTTAACCAGATGGGCATTCCGGAGGGCATCTGGGCAGCATCTAAATATCCGCCAGTCATGCCGTCGGTGATTCCCCGCCAGCTAGTTTCGCGCATCAGGTTGACTTCATCAAGTCCATGCTTGGTAAAGAAACCTTTTTCTTTAGCGATCGCTAGAGGCGCACAAGCGGTGAGAGGTAAGAAGCCAATATCGAGATTAACTTTTTCTAGTCCGTGACGCGCGATCGCGGTCGTCTTCCTGGCGCGAATTTTCTTAATCCGTTTCTGCTGATTGAGGAAGTAAATCATCTCACTCCGCAAACTGTAGTAGCTGGGATGTTCTACTACTTCCATCCGCTTGCGGGGTCGGGGAATATCAACTTCCAGAATTTGACCAATCTTGGATTCTGGCCCGTTGGTCAGCATTACAATTCGGTCAGACAACAGCACCGCTTCATCGACATCGTGAGTCACCATGACGGCTGTGACTTGGTTTTCTTCGCAGATTCTCATCAGCTGTTCTTGCAAGTTACCCCGTGTCAGTGCATCTAATGCACCAAACGGTTCATCTAATAGCAGTAACTTGGGACGAATCGCGAGGGCGCGTGCGATCGCTACCCGCTGTTTCATTCCACCCGATAATTGAGCTGGTGGTTTATCGGCAGCATGGCGCAACCCTACCATATCAATATGCTGCTCGACGATTGCTTTGCGTTCCCCGGCTGGCAAATCTTTCATCACCGAGTTCACAGCTAACGCAATATTTTCCCGTACCGTGCGCCAAGGCAATAGTGAATAATTTTGGAATACTACCATCCGGTCAGGGCCAGGTTTAGTAATGCGTTGTCCTTCCAACGTCACTACACCTTCAGTTGGCAAATCTAAACCCGCCACCATATTTAATAGGGTGGATTTACCACAACCGGAGTGACCAATTAGAGAAACAAATTCTCCCTTTTTTATCTGAAGGTCAATTCCTTTGAGGGCGACATAGGTGCCACCTCCGGTTAACGAAAACACCTTATCAATTTGGTCAACAGCAACAAAAACGCTCATCTACTTGTCCTATATCCTTTGTCAGGTGTCAGTTGTCAGTTTCTAATGGCTAATTGCAATTAGCCATTAACTATTAGCCATTAGTTACTTTTGTGCTTCAGGTACAATCCGCCTTTCGATCCAAGCCATCGCTTTATCTAGCACTAGACCAACAACACCGATGTAGATTAAAGCCAAGATAACTTCACTAACTGCGTTATTCTGATAAGCTTCCCAGATAAAGAAGCCAATCCCGACAATCCCGGACATCACAATTTCTGCTGCGATAATTGCCAACCAAGCCAAACCGATTGCAATTCTCAAACCTGTGAAAATGTAGGGTAAAGCAGCAGGAATGAGAATATTGAAGAAGTATTCTTTCCGTGAAAGCTGCAAAACTTTGGCGACGTTGTTGTAATCTTGAGGGATTTGCTTCACTCCCACCGCTGTATTAATCAAGATAGGCCAGATAGCGGTGATAAAAATTACGAAAAGGGCGGCTGGTTCGTTTTGGCGCAATGCTGCCAAAGAAATTGGCACCCAAGCTAGAGGCGGTACAGTTCGCAATAACTGGAAGAGGGGGTCTAAAGCTTTGGACATCAATTTATTCGTACCAATCAAGATGCCCAAGGCAATACCAATAATCGCTGCTAAGGAGTAACTAATAGCCACCCGCTGTAAACTAGCGAGAATTTGCCAAAACAAACCTTTGTCCGTACCACCTTTGTCATAAAAAGGCCAGAAAATTAGTATCCAAGTGTCTTTAACTACCTGAATAGGTCCTGGTAGCGTTGCACCCGGAGTCCAAGAAAACAGCTGCCACACGAGGAGGAAGATAGCGATCGCGATAAATGGCGGTATCAGGTCGGGGAATTGCTTGTTTAGGCGGGAGAACCAGGCGTTCTGGGAAGTAGTTGAAGGGCGTCTTTGTAGCGTTGTCATGGACAGTCTTCTCCTAAAGTTGGGTAATGGTAATGGGTGATTGGTCTACTATTTTTTGTCCGTTGTCTGCTATTTGTTACCAACTAACTGCTGATAACAGACTAAGCTTTCACTTTCTTGATTTTCAGTTGTTGCAGGTAAGCTGTGGGATTTTCTGGGTCAAACTTGACACCATCAAAAAACTCTTCAACGCCACGAGATGTACTGGTGGGGATATCAGCAGCAGCGATTCCTGCTTCCTTAGCCGCTTCTCTCCAAATATCCTCCTTGTTGACTTTATCAATAATGGTTTTAGCATTTGCCAACGTAGATTCAGGCAAAAAGCCCCAGCGGACGCTTTCTGTGATAAACCAAAGATCGTGGCTCTTATAGGGATAAGAAACACTACCTTTTTCATCTTTCCAGTAATAAGGTGCCATTGATTTATCGTCAATGACACGACCATCGCCCATATCGTATTTGCCCATCATTGGGTTTTCAAGAATTTCTGGTGCAAGGTTGAAATAATTCCGTGAACCGAGAATTTGTACTGCTTCTTTCCGGTTATCAAAATTATCTAACCACTGTTGCGCTTCCATGATACCTTTCAAAATCGCTTTAGTTGCCTTGGGATTTTTATCAACCCAATCTGCTCTTAAAGCCAAGTATTCTTCAGGATGATTTTTCCAAATTTCTGCGGTTAATGCCGCCATGAAGCCAATCTTATCTTTAACAATTCGATAGGGCCAGGGGTCACCTGTACTGAAAGCATCCATCGTCCCCGTCTTCATGTTGGCAACAGTTTGAGCAGATGGTACGGGAATTAATTTCATATCAGCATCTGGGTCAATGCCGTTTGCTCCTAACCAGTAGCGAATCCAGAAATCTTGGTTAACTTGAGGAAAAGTATGGGCGGCTGTAAACGGAGTATTTGCTGATTTGAGTTGGTTGAAGAATGCAGTTGCGCCGTTCATTTTTAATGACATTCCTTTCCCTAGATGCTTGCTAGCAAGGGCAATTCCATTCCCATGAGTATTCAACTGAGCTAGTAAGTACATGGGAATTTTTTGATTACCTTTGGTGATAATACCTTCAGAAATCAAATGCGGCATTGGCATCTGATATTGGCCGCCATCAACACCGCCACCGGCTGAACCAATCTCGGTGTTATCCCGCATGGAACCCCAGGAAGCTTGCTTGGAAAGTTCAACTTCCGCCATGCCGTATTTAGCGAAGAAACCTTTTTCTTTAGCAATAATTAGGGGAGCAGATTCTACAATGGGGACAAATCCTAGTTTTACTTTAGAAGTTTCTGGCGCTTGTTCTGGGCTGATGTTAGCAGCAGGAGCAGCACCCGTAGTTGTCTGTGCTAGAGTGCCGTTGCCTGGTTCGGGGGGATTTCCCAAACAGCCTTTTAGCAATACAGAACCTACAGCAGATGCTCCAACAGTTAAGAGAAATTTGCGGCGGGAAACTTGATTGGAAAACTGGCTCATAACATCTCCTCGGAATGGATTCCCTGTGATTTTGTAGGCAGCAGATACTTCTTAAAAAGATGCTTTTTAAACGCAAACGGCTATGCCAATTAGATACAGCAAAGCCCTATTTCCTATAAAGGTTAAAGGTTTACTGCAATTGATAATTGGTCGCTATAAGCTAGCCGCTAACCTACTTATAGGTGTGCGGCAATTAGCTTCAAAAAAGTTTGCTAAATTCAGTTGCGTTAACTGCTAGATGTCAGTCAACTCTGCTGTATCTCTGCGTTAAATGTAACTTTATCACCTTTAATAGAGGAATGGTTAACCTACAACCCTAGCTTATGAATGAAAGATCCAATGGTATGTATAGAATTTTTCTTGGGGAGACTAATTTATCAATAAAATTAAGATAGGGGTTAAGTTGGAGTTATCAAAACGATTGAATTATATCTCTTACTCTCTAGGGATCAACGCGATCGCGCAAACTTTCCTCCCTTACTAGACAACCACAAGGTTACGTGGTAATCGTAAGCCATTCCTTAAAAGGGCGAACATATGGCTCCCCCACTACAACCTGAAATATAGCAATTCAAGAATTGGGTGCTATACATCTCTGTAGGGATATGGCATTGCCATGCCTCTACCAAGGTAGCCGGAAGGTCAGAACGGCAATATATTCCACCCAACTGAGAAACGCTATATCATGCCTTCTCTTTATCAAAGCCATCAAAATTCAAAATAGTATTTCTCATTTCCTTGAGGCGACAGGAAAAAAGTTACTCAAATTCTAAATATAAATTTCTCTCAAAAATATATAACCGGTGGTATTGATATACTCACCGGTCTTATGGAACGCGACGCACACCACACAGTAGCTAGAGGTGTAAAGTCCACATCACCCATCCTAAGCAAATTGCTCTATATGGTTTTTGTTGATTTCAAAACAAAAGGCAAGTTCCTGACGATCGCTCTTGCGGCTTAAAGCCAATCTTATATGTCAATTAGTCAACTTACTGTTCGCTTTGTGCAGTTAGCTTGTTGAATTCGTTTATAGCATCGTGAGCGATCGCTAAACTCAAACGCGCCTGCTCAGTCTGAGATAACTCACTCCAATCTACTTGGCGGACGTTTTTTACCTCAGCTTCTCGCATAGAGAATGCTAAAGGACGCGCCCATACCTGCAAAACATCTTCACCCCATTCAGGTAAAAGATCCTGAACGCACTGCACCATCTTATCTGTAAGTGACAATTGACTTGACACCACATCTTGGGCTTTTGAAAATATCGTATCCAGCCACTCTTGGGGAACACAAGCTGCAAACCGTTCGGCAATTTTAGCTCTAACCGAGACTGCGGCTGATTCGGTAGCAACTGCTACGGCTGTATTTCTAACCCAGCATTCGTCGAATTTAGCATACAGCGATCGCGATCTAGCTGTAATTTCCTCATCCAACCAATCAAGCTCAAACCCTTGTTCCAACTCTGCCCAATACGCTTCCGTGTTTGGATCAGTAGGATTCCAAGGATAAGTAGACTCATCTGGCTGTAGGAGAGCTTCTAGTAGGTCGGCTTCCACTTGTGAGCGAGAATCTTCAAAACATTCAAATTCCATTGATTTTACCGCCATTTTGATGCTCCTGTGTGTATTGTTTTACCAACGTCGGCAGGGATAGCTACACTGGCACCTTAACCCGTTCCGTAAACATTAATCATTACTCAATATTGTCTTGAATAACAAATTCCCAGGTTTGTCCCTGGATACTTCCAAACTTTAACTGGGTTCCAGATTGTAATGGTACTTCCTGATGGAATACTTTTTGCCAACCATTGGGGCCTAAAATAAACGTCCCAAATGTAGAATCATCACTTAAGAAATAAGTAGGTTTACCTCCCCCAAGAGAATCGCGGCAGAAGATTTCAGCATGTTTGCGAGAAACCTCTTGTTTTTCAATTACCAAGTCATTCTCCCGGTGGCGTCCTACACGCATATGCCCGCCTTCAATTTGCTCAACTTTAGAAAGCCCTCCGATTAAACGCAAATAAGCTGATTGAGTGGTTGATTCAGGCGTTGGTAGAGAATCTACCGGGAATTGCGTGGGGTTCTCCTCAATAGGTCTAATTAGCTCACCATCAAACTGTGGGTGCATATATAGAACTGGCAAAGTCCAAGCTGGTTGGTTGAATTTGTACAGCGTTAACAGCTTCTGCCTTGCCACCGCCACCGCCTCATCAATTGAGTTTTGTGCTGCCAAAGCTTGGGCAAAAGCCTGAATAAAGGAGAGAGCTTCCTCGTCGGCAATTGGCTCCCGCATTCCTAACACTGCTGGGACACCGTGATGGATCAGCACCTCTGCCAAACTGCTGCGAGGTAGACTGTGCTGGTTGTACCGCTCTGGTTGAGCGCCCCAACAAGCATTAAACACTGCCAGCTTGACATGACAGCGAACCAAAACCTGCGCTAATTCTGTGCCATTAATTCGGGCATCTGATCGCAAAAATAGTAAGCCGCCATCTGGCGCTCGTTCACCATGACCTGCATAAAACAAGATGTTATATTTTTCATTTTCCAGGCGGGAAATCAGTTCTGCTTTTGTGGGTTGCAGAAGCGTATCCACTTGGCACAGCACTGTGCGGCTGGAATTTTCACCTTCTTGAGAGTCATTTTTGCAACATTCGAGAATTTTAGCAAGAGCTTTTGCCTCTTGTTCAAGCTGCAAAGCGGAACCTGTTTTATGTCCGCCATTATTCTGGTTTGGGTCAGGATCTCCCAGTATCAGCAGAATATTTAAAGACTGTTCTAAGCGCTGGGGTGGCAGGGGGTCAACATTGCTGGTGGTGCGACTAAAAAGAATTTGTTGCGATCGCGATATCGCTGGTTTCCCTGTCTCTGGTTGCATAATTTCCCAAGGCACAGCGATTAAATCCGGATCGCGAATTTCTAGCCGCAGCCGCAGCTGTTTTTTCTGCCCTCTGGCAAATCCTTCGCTTTGATCCAGACTTCTTTTAATCGCTCCATCAAATAGCCACTTCCACAGGCTAATTCCTAAATCTTGCATCAACATTGCCGTATACGGAAGCACCTGACCGTTCGCAGAGGGGCTTGTGTTTACGGATTTAGGGGCTAGAGGTGGCAAGGAAGCTTGATGTATCTGGGGAACATCAGGCAGTTCGCGTGTGGAAAACATTTCTTGCCATGCTCGCCAGGACTGCGTTAAAGTCTCGGGCCAAACACACTCGTTGAGGACTTGCCCATTTGGAAAGGGAGCCTTCAGAACCCATATGGCAAAACGTTCTGCCCCAGTAGTGGTTCTGGAGAGAGGATCGATCGCTAAACTAAGGCAGGGATTCTCAGATTGGTGCATTCAAAGCCATCAACCTTAAAATTGGCAATTTATGGGGCTTTTTATTCAGTCTACCTGAACAGCTAGGAAATACTTATAGGATATATCTCTCCAGCTGTTATCGCTCAGCTTGAGAGCAAAGATTTTTATCTAGTGCAGTTCGGTAGAAGTTGCTGACTATGATAATCTGTCGATGTTCTAAGGTGAAGGTGATGCTGTGGTGGCTGGCGTTGGTGAGGCAGTCTTAATGGCACATTCACCCAAATTACTAGACGTAGCTGTGAAATTTTGCACCAGTACAGGTGTAAATTCCGACTCTCGTATCCAGCCGAGATCGCCTTGTTTCACTGGACGATAGGTGATAACAGGTGACTTAGAACCAGTTGTCTGTGAGGGTTGCCAAACGACTCCTGGCGGTTGTTTTTTTGGCTCTGGGGCGGCTGGTGGTTTTTGGGTGTCAGCATTTACTTTGGGAGACGGAACTGGAGGTTCAGGGGTAGCAGGTGTTGAGCAAACCTGTACCTGTAGCCAGGTGTCTAGGTTTCCATTTCTTTGAATTGAGCTGACTTGCAAAACACTACCGGGCAGGATTATACCGTTTACTGATTCGTTTTGAGGTTGCTGAGTACCGCGCCTCAGTAAAACGGGAACTTCGTTATCTTGAGAGTTCCTGGTTGTGAAACTGTTGATTTGCACTATAGTTCCCGCTTCTATATCAGCAGCCGGGGTGGGGGTAGTGACTGGTGGTTCTGTTGACTGTGGTATGGTAGTCGGCGTTGCGGCGGTGGGGGTGGGAGTGGAATCCAGACCAATTAGGGGATTCACCCAAGCTTGGACTTCTGGAAGAAACCAGTAAGCGATCGCTCCCCCTATACCTGCCAAAATAATTAGCATCAGTAGGGGCAACCAGGGACTCCCAGAGGAAGATCGCTGCGGAATAATCTTCGTTTTAATTCTGGAAGAAGCAGCTTGGGGAGAAGCCAAATTTCGCGTTCCTCCAGCTTCAGGTTCTGGAATGGCTGCCATCTGTAGCGCGGTGGCACTTTGTCCAGCCTGTGCCTCTCTTACCTGGCAGTAAACTAGGCCAATGGTCGTATTATCGTGTCCATTTTGGGTATTGGCAATCTCCATTAGTCGCGATCCAGCTGTTGCTAAATCAATCTGACCTTCCAGAACTGGCAGAATCTCTGTTTCCCAATATTGTTCTACTCGGTCGTTGTCACTCAGACCATCCGAGCAGAGTAAAAATATAGAGTCTTCATCCAGAACAAAGCGCTGTACAGTGGGATGCAACATTAATGATGAACCCATACCCAAGGCTTGCACTAGAGAACCAGCGCCTGCTTGTTCCACAGCAGCTCGATAAAGAGAATATCCCAGGCGCACCTCTCGCGAAGCAATGTCATCATCCAGTGTTACCTGACGGCAACCAGTGCGAGTAATCCAGTAAGCTCGACTATCTCCTACATGGGAAATATACATTTCATGAGCGTGGGCTAGTGCCATCACTAACGTAGTTCCCATGCGTTGTCGGTCTTGGCGCTGTTCTAAGTCGTTGCGCTGGCTGATGACATCATTGGCAGCACAGGCAAAGCTTTCTAATTCCAGATTAATAGTTGTCGGGTTTATATTGTTCGGGTTTTCCAGCAGATGCTCTACCCGCTCCCGGATGGTTTCAATTGCTAGATTCGAGGCTACTTCGCCGCCTTCGTGGCCGCCGATGCCGTCGCAAACAATCGCTAAGGGATGCTCTTGTGTCTCCTGACTACCTGGAGAAGGTGGGTAGCAGGAATCTTCGTTTTGCTTGCGGATAGGCCCGGTGTCGGTACGGGTGACAATTTGATAGCTGTATGAAAGCGATCGCCCAATTTTAGCGAGTCCCGACTCCAAATGTACCACCAGTTGATCTGATGACGGTATTGTTCCTTGTACCAGCTCCTGACAAACTTGTGCTAAAAAGTTGGCAACTGTTGGGTGTGCGGAACTCACCCATTGCGACCATAGTTGACCTAATTTTTGCAGCGTGGCTGGTTGATTTTGGTCGTCGCGTAATTCCAACAATCTGAAGATTGAACCTTCTATTCGCAGCAGTTTTGGTGTCAGCAAAGTAGAAGCTACGCGGTTACTTTGCAAAGGCGACCACAAAGAAGCCATTTGCCAGAGAAAGGAAAGTTGGCTCATGGCAGACGCATTTTTCCAGACGCTGACCAATTCTGGCATTAGCTGCCCTTCAACGTTACCAGTGGTGTAGATGGGTGAGTTTTCTAGCAGCCAAATTTCGCTGTTACGTCTTCCCTCGCCCGATGTTATTTGCCCGTATACTTGGGGAACGTGCAGTTGATAGGAAGAAAGCTTGAGATACGGTATGAGGCTATTTGGTATCTCCGGCGGCATCTGTGGCAATAGCCCTGGTCTAGTATCTAGAACAATGCGGTAAGCGAAGCTATCCCGAAGGGAATCGCTCTTGTGCAAGTATCTCTCAGCAATCAGGCTTCCAGTTTTATAAGCTTCTATCCCTTCACCCATCGCCCACAGGTAGCGTTTTGCAAGCGGCGTGCGGCATTGCTGGCAAAAGTTATGGCTCTCAAGGTTTGGAGCTTGACAGTTGGGATTTGAGCAGTATAGCGTTGCCGCAGGATTTTTCATCAAGGTTATGCGCTCCTATCAGCCAGTTGCGATTTAGCTTGCCCTCAAGATTGGCTACCTACACAAAGCAGCTTTTTCTTAAATTGCCAAATCTGAAGCGTTACTCTGGATTGTAGCGTCTGGCACCCTATAGATTAGTAATTTTCTAATTAAAATCATTCTTCCCTAATAGAATTTTGCGTTTGTTGGTAATAAAGCTTCATCAATCGGGGCCAGAATAACAAAAAGTATGACATCCAGATGAGGATAGGAATTGACACGCCAACCGTTATCCAAATACTTTTCGCCAGCACCCAAGATGCACCGATTATCGCTATACCAGTCAGCAGGATCGACCAAGGCTGACACCACCAAGGTTTATATTTCCAAGGGCTTTCCGACGATTCTTTATACACTATAGTTACGAAATAATCAAGTTGCTATTTATAAGTTTATCGGTTCATGGGTAGACCGGGTGTGAGGAAATTTGCACGGTAGCGTTAGATTGAAATTAGGCTGTGTTCCCAGCACTAGCATTTTGGGAAATGCTCGCGGAGCCATCTTGCTTGATGCGTATATCCTCAATTGCAGCTTTCCGTTGATTTTTGTGCTGCTTAACTCTTGTCATACTATCTTCTTTGCGATCGCTATGCCGAAGCCTGAAACCAACACCTCTGGTGAACCGAACTTCACAGACCTTAACTCTCCTGCTAGTGCAGAGATTAAGCAATTAATTTCTAATTTACAGCAGTCTCACCACCTGCGTTCCAAGATGATGAATCTCGAAGCTTGGGCGCTTGCTGAAACGATGGATCATTTTCTTCCTGGGTTTTGGAGCCGCTTTTTGGACAATCGTCGCACGGCTATGAAGCAGTTTTTGGAGCGGAAGCGAACTGAGCGATCGCAAACTGCTGCTACAACTAACCCGCCTTCGGACGGTATCGATATTCCCCAAAACCCGCAGGATGCCCCTCCTAAATGACGGAATTAATCAATACTTGACTTACGCCCGCAGAAAGATGCGATCGCGCCTTCATTCTTCTAATCTAAAACAAGAAAACCATAAATTTTTAAATCTTCAGGAGTTTTATGGAAACCCCATCCAAAGATACAAAAAATAGAACTACCAATCCAGGCGATACTATCTCCGAAGAACCTCAAAGCATTGAAGAAAAAAGAGAGCAAATCGCTGTAGATGCACCAGATATCACTGGCGATCATATCGTTGTTCCCACTTACTTTGAAGTAGATGAACCTGATGGCGAACACAAGGCTTTACACCATGTTAAAGATGCCGAAGAAATCTCTGACGTGATTCGCCAAGCTCGCGTGGACGAAAATGGCGAACGAGTTTGGTGGTAAGTTACTTCAAGTAATTAGTTGTTAGAAGTTGTTTTAAATACAATTTTATCTAACAACTAATTATTCTTATTACTCAGCAGTTTGAGCACTTACTTGGGGTAGCCCCATACTGTAATTGAGAACCCTGCTGTTCAAGTTATAACTAATTTGACCTTGTTGCAGCATGAATCTCATGAAATGCTCTAAATCAGAACCGATGCGCCGCAAATTATATTCTGTCAAGTCTGCACCATTGTAGGATTCAACCAATTCATCAAACTTGCGATAAATTCTTTGCAGAGCGTCGTCATTCCAATTAAATTCATTATCTGGGTCGATATCCAGAGTTAATACTTTATCACTTTCGACCAGTTCGTTGTTCTTAACCTCAGCAGTGTAAATACGGATGTGGCGGGTGGTACACTTCAGCAGCATAGTTGTAAATTCTTCTTAGAAGAAGGACACTCTAAGTATTGTAAATTATTGTAAAAACAATAGCTGTCAACTTGAAAAATTTTGAGTGTGGTATTTTGAGTTTTGAATTAAAAAAATTAACTCAAAACTCATAGCTCATAATTTTTTGACCGCTACCGGGAAATCATCCCTGTCTGACGAGCATAGGCAAAAATTCCGCCAGCATCAATCACCGGGCCTACTTCGCCTAACGGTTTCAGCGAGTAGGTTTTGCCTAGCGTATGGTTAATCAGCTGATTTTGTTCAAAATCAATTGAAACTTCTTGTCCCGTCTCAAATTCATCACACAGCCGTTCTACAGATTCCCAAGGGTAGAGTTCTCCGGTTGCTGCACAGTTACGGAAAAATATCCGAGCGTAACTTAGAGCCACTACCGCTTTTACTCCGCTAGCACCAAGAGCTATCGGTGCGTGTTCCCGTGAAGAACCACAGCCAAAGTTTTCTCCAGCGATAATGATGGGATACTGTGTTTTTATTTCGCCCGGCTTCACGAACTCGCCGTAACGATCTGGCAACCCAACGAGAGCGTAACTACCCAGTTTTTCGTACTCGTCAGGCTTTGAGGGAACCAGAGTCAGGTATTCAGCTGGGATAATTTGATCGGTATCGATGTTGTCATCCAGAACAAAAATTGCGCCGCGAATTAATGCGCCCATGAGCAGTATCCCGGTTTTCCCATCTTGGAGTTTAGCTATTTCACTTTATCATCCAAGAGCGACATCCGCCCTCTTAAAGAGAGCGCAGGTTGTCAAGAACGCGATCGCGCACCACCAACGGCAAAAATTCGCTTTGCCAGAGAGCAAGTACGGTTTTGTCTGACTAGCAGTAAAGTGGGCATGGGCAATCAAACAAAATTTATCTTCGGATCTTCAACAAAAACACTGATACTCTAATAAATAAAAAAAACTCAGGTTGAACTACCGCATCATTTGCTCAAATAAAAATGGTTGATCCGATGGATGACATCGCCAAACAGGCTCGCCAGGGCAGCGTCGCGGCGATTATTCAAATACTCAATGAAAAGCTGGCAGAGTTTGGTATCAGAACCAGAGCGATGTTTGTCGATGGTGTCTTGCAACTTTTGTGTGAGGCGGCTACTCCCCAGCAACTCGAACAATCTACCCTGGTGCAGCGAATCCGGCAGATTCTGGAGTCAATTGCTCCGCACAATATTCGGCGCGTCAACATCAACAGTCGGATTGTCCGAGAGCAACAATTACTCTGGTTAGAAGAAATTAGCCGCGATCCGGACGCTCAACTGCTCTGGGCAGAAGAAATTATCCTTGCCAAGCCAAACATTCTCCGCCGTCTAGGGGAGGATTTAAAGGATCGCAAACCTGCCAAAAATAAGGCACCCCTTCCGCAACCTTCTTCCCGTTCAGGGCGAGAAAAACGCCAATTCTGGCGCGGCATTGTTGGGGGTGCAAGTTTATCGTTATTTTTAGTGCTAGTTGGCTGGGCTATTTATGATTGGCTAGGGCCTTTTACGATTGCTAGGGTACCAACCGGATCACCAAACTCTCCGGCGCAGCCGACTACACCGCCAGCAACATCCCCCACCCCATTGTCAGGGGCTACCACTACCCCTGTATCTGCCTCGTCAGATCCTTTTGCTGAAGCTGTACGACTAGCTGAACAAACTGCTGGGGCTGGGAAAGATGCTCAAACTTCGGCTCAGTGGTTGGATTTAGCAGCTAGGTGGCAACGAGCGTCCGATCTGATGGCTGCTGTCCCCCAGAGCGATCCCCGCTATCCGACAGCTCAAAATCGGGTCACAGCCTATCGCCAAAAGAGCGAGATTGCACAACGGGAAGCGCAGAAAAGGCGTTCTTAGTTGGGTAATGGGGGCTGGGGACTAGGTAAGACTTTTTCCGAATTCTCATTCCCCAATCCCCAGTTCCCGTTAATTTCAGTCTTTAGGTAGAGGATAAATGCGATCGCGATCGCATTTATCCTCTTAACGTGTCACTGCAATAACCATAGCTATGACTTAAAGTATTTCTAGCTTTCTACCAGGTCAACGCAAGCCGCGATGTCTGGTCAGCAAGCCTAAAAATATCCCGTGCTTGGAGGCGGAGAAAATTCTAGAATAATCAGCTCTTTGTGTAGAACGGTTGATAAAAACAGTAATTTTCACCCCTTACACTTTGCATTTTGAATCACATCTATTTTGGGGGGCTAGCGATTGGGAAGTTAGATGTAGGCAATCAAAGTATTTTAAATCACCTTTTACTAAGTAAAATCACGAAAAATTTGAATATGCCAGTTGAGGGCGGGGAATATGGGTTGAGAACTTTGAGAATTTCGCTAATCAAGCTGGTAGAAAACTGCAAATTCTGGGAATCCTAATCTAGAGAGGGGGGAGCTTAGGATCTGGTTTACCCAGTCATAGTTGTAAGAAATTTGCTGCGGAAAGCTCTGTGGTAAACCGCTGCTTCTATTACCGCTGTGTCCAAAGCCTGCCCTCTATACAGTAACAGTGTCTCTTAGACACTCACTTAACGATCCCCTATTTAAGCTCGGCGAAGATGAATGATGCACAAGCGGATATGGATGTAGCCAGTGGCATAGCGAAGCATACGCACGTTAGCGTTAGCGGATGCGAAGCGGTTCCGGAGAATCTAGCGGCTTCGGAAGGGCGATCGCTACTAGCACCTCGGAGGGTAGATTCTTTTACCTCAAAGCTGTCTAGCCCTTCCAGTCCAGTTTTCACGCAGGAACATAAGGGCGCAGTCATGAACTATAAGGGCGATCCGATTCAAATCGGGCAACAGATTACTCAAATCCTCCTCAATAGCCCCGATCCGGAAACGGTGTTGCTAAAGATAGCGGATGTTTTGGGCAAGAGTTTTCAGGCAGACACGTGCTTAATTTCATCTGTTGCTAGCCATCAGGCAACGCCGCAGACGGTCGTGTGGTGTGCCGATGACCACACAAGTTTAGCGGGAAATTTGAGTGAGATTCGCTCTAAGCTGTGGATGCTGTTGAACCCATTGCTAGAAGATAACTTGAGCAATAGCGAGCCGCTAGCCATTTCTGATATTCATGCAATTGAAACTAGGTTTGATGTAGAAGATCCGGTACGAGCAGTGCTGGTAATTCAAACCCAGTTTCAATCACAAGCAAATGGGTTGATTGTCATAGGGCGATGGCAACCCTTTGAGTGGACAGACGTTGAAAAAGGATTGCTCAAAGCCGTAGCAGATTCAGTAGCGATCGCTATTTCTCAAGTGCAACTCCAGCGGCAGCTACGCATCGCCACTCAATACCAAACTCTGATTAACCAGCTAACGATGGCAATCCGTAGTGCCATTGAAGTAAATCAGATTCTTCAGATGGCGATCGCTGGTACCGCCCAAGCTCTTGAGGTTGAACGTGGCTTTATTCTGCTGTTGAAATACGTCGATCCGTTATTCAAAACTCGTTCTTTAACAAAAGCTCTTCCCAAAGCTAAGGTTACGGTTGCTTGTGAATACAACACAGGGGAACAAGCCGCTATTTCGGAGCCGGGGAGCGCTCTAGAGGAGAGCTTTGCTGACAATATTAGCAGCGAACAAACATCTTCGATAAACCCGCTCTCTTCAACGCTCCCAAGTTCCTTTTTGCTGTCAGACTGTTACCTGTGCCAACAAGCCTTCCAAAAGGCACCTGAGCCAGTTATTATTACCGATAAACAAGATATTACCACTTCTAATGGTTTTGACCTTTTTGACCTGGAAACCATGCCAGCTTTGCTGATGGTTCCCCTAGAAAGTCAAGGTACTGTGCTGGGATTTCTGGTGCTACAACATCGTCAGCCTCGTTCCTGGCAGTCAGAAGAGTTAGAGCTAGTAAAATGGGTGAGCGCCCAAGCGAGTACGGCAATTATTCAACATCAATCAATACGGGTGAGGCAGGATCTCGTCGAGGAACGCACCGCTCAACTACAAAGGAGTTTAGAAGTCCAAGCGAAGTTGTATGACAAAATGCGCCAACAGGTTGAGCAGCTGCGGCAACTCAATCAAATTAAGGATGAGTTCATCAACGCTATCAATCACGAGTTGAAAACACCGCTCACTACTATGAGTGTAGCGATTCGGATGTTGCGTCAAGCGGAGCTGCCGACCGAACGCCGTGCTAAGTACCTGGAAATCTTAGATCAGCAGTGTACTCAGGAAATTAATCTGATCACCGACTTACTGACGCTGCAAAAAGTAGAGTCTAAGAAATCTCCGATTGAGCTGCAAAAGATAGACCTTAAGCAAGTAATTCAGAATTTGGCTGAGCCGTTTGCCAAAAAATGGGCGGATAAGGGATTAACCTTGGAGATAGACTCCCCTACGCGATCGCTGATGCTGCAAACCGATTCCGACAGCCTGAACCGCATTCTAGAAGAACTATTGACCAATGCTGGAAAATTTTCCGAGCCTGATTCTATAGTTAGTTTGCGAGCCACTCACCAGGTCAGTCAACAAGTTAATCAAATTGTGCTTTGCTTGACCAACACTGGTGCTTGCATTTCACCGACAGAAGTGGAGCATATCTTTGAAAAATTCCGTCGCGGTCAAGTTGCGATCCAAAATGCCGTTCAAGGTACTGGGTTGGGCTTGGCTCTGGTAAAGTCTTTAGTACAGCACATAAATGGCGCGATCGCACTCACTAGCTGTCCTATTGAGGATACCCAATCTTGTGAAACCTGCTTTACTCTCACCCTACCTCTAGTTTTTGACCTTACCAAAATCTAAAGTCTAGAAGCCACAAAATTAAGAATTAAAGATGCCAAATTACAAACTTTTAATTTTTAATTCTTTTCTGACTTCTGGCTTTAATCACCAATATTATGCTTAAAAAGGCGGAGCCTAAACCACTACGTTGGCAACGAAATAAATATTCTCCACTAGCACGACAACTAGACATTTTTGGCTCAGCAGCAGCGTTGATGTTTTATTTGTGGTGGGATAGTGTATTTAAAAACGATTCCACTTTACATAGGAAACGCCGCGCTCAGTGGTTAGTTAATACTCTGCTAGATTTAGGGCCGACATTTATTAAGATTGGACAGGCATTGTCCACTCGTGCTGATTTGCTACCCCTAGAATATGTGGAGGCGTTGGGACAGCTACAGGATCGGGTTCCTGAGTTTAGCGACATACAAGCGATCGCTTTAATTGAATCCGAACTCGGCAACTCTATTCATGCTTTGTATCGGGATTTCGATCGTCTTCCCATTGCTGCTGCGAGTCTAGGACAAGTACACAAAGCACGACTGCACACCGGGGAAGATGTAGTAGTTAAAGTACAGCGTCCGGGATTAGAAAAGTTATTCAAATTAGATTTTCAAGCTTTGGGTAAACTTGTCCGGTTTTGTCGGCGCTATTTGGCTTGGACAAGAAAGTATGAATTAGAAGCAATTTATAGTGAGTTTTTTAACCTTCTTTATCAAGAAATTGACTATATCCAAGAAGGGAAAAATGCCGAACGCTTTGCTACCAACTTTAGCGATTATCCTCGGATTCTTGTCCCAAAAGTTTATTGGCGTTACACCACAACCAAAATTTTAACGGCGGACTATTTACCGGGAATAAAGATAAACGATCGCAAAACAATTGAAGCCTGTGGTTTAGATCCTAAGAAAATTAACCAGCTTGGTATTTGTTGTTACTTAAAACAATTATTACTAGATGGCTTTTTTCAGGCAGATCCCCATCCGGGAAATATGGCTGTAAGTCAAGATGGTAGTCTGATTTTTTATGATTTTGGCATGATGGCAGAGTTGAAGTCACTTGCTAAAGATCAGATGATTAGGACGTTTTTTGCAGTATTAAAAAAGGACACGGACGAGGTACTTGATACCTTAATTGACATGGGGTTAATTGTGCCAGTGGCAGATATGACCCCGGTACGTAGACTATTAACTTTTATTTTAGATAAATTTACGGAAAAGCCTATAGATATAAAAGCTTTTAGTCAAATGAGTACAGAAGCTTATGCCATGTTTGAGCAGCAACCCTTTCGTTTGCCTGCTCAGATGACATTTATATTAAAATCGTTGACTACTCTGGATGGCATTGCTAGGGCGTTAGATCCTGAATATAACCCAGTAGCAGCTGCTCAACCTTTCATTAAAAGTATCACTATCTCTCAAGGAAAAGGAACGCTAATCGGAGAATTAGCCAGACAAGCTAGGGATTTCGTTAAATATAAATTGCGACAACCTAACCCAACCCAAATTGTAATCCGACGTTTAGAAGAACGAATTGAACGGGGTGAATTGCAGTTGCGGGTGCGAACAGTTGAAAGCGATCGCGTCCTCAAACGTATTAATCTAGCTATTAAAAGCCTAATTTATGCCTGTTGCACTGGTTTTAGTTTGATAGGTGGCGTGATGCTGCTGTCACTGCCTGGGTATAGTGGCTTGGGTGTAGCTATTCTGACCTTATCTGGAATCTGGTTCTTGGTGCTGTTGCGATCGCTACTTCTTCTAGGCGTTAAAGAAAAACTTGACAAACTCACTGAGAAATAGCCTAGGGTGGACGCCCACCCTATATCTATCTAGTTTGTCTGGCATATTCCCTATTCACCTTTATATAAATTACGTCCCTGTAAGGCTTTAAATTCTTACAGGGACGTAATTTAGATTATTTAGTTTTAGTACCCCCAGGGGAATTCGAATCCCCGTCGCCTCCGTGAAAGGGAGGTGTCCTAGGCCTCTAGACGATGGGGGCCTGTCCTTTGCACTTTTATTAAGATAGCCAATAAAAATGGTTATGTCAACACTTTTGTAGAATTTTTTTTCTGGTGGGCGAGGGAAGGAAGCGATCGCTACTCAGCAAGACGTGATTTAAAGCAAGACGTGATTTAATAAGACGATCCCTAGAATTGCCCTCCGTAGAGCTGTTAGAACAGAAATAGTATTCTATCTCCTCACAGTCAATGCTGACCCATCACCGCAAACCAGTCTGTTTATCACTTGTATCTACCAATCTTCCGGTTTGGTCTACAGTTGAAACCTCTGCCACACTCTATCAAAAAGACAAAGAGCGGTTTCACCTACTGCTCACGGAACCGTCAATCGGAGAATGGGAACCTAGCGCCAAAAAGCCTGCCCCTGGTGGCGACCAAACGGCGGTAACTCCACGACTCTTGTGGCTAGAAATCTCGCCTTACAGGGTAATTATGACCATGCAGGGAAACGGCAAGTTGAGTTATCGTCACCTGTGGGAGCGCGGCATTTATGGGCTAAGCCGCTATTGGCTGCACAGCGAGTCATTAAGCGGTTCTGGACAGCTGCGTTTGAGGAATTTTACCCGGAGTTTGACGCTAGAGGGGCGCGTTTTACCGGAGCATCTGCGGCTAGAGTACGAGTTGTGGTCAGAGAAGGTTGAGTTGGGTAGCTATATTTTGAACCTGGAAATTCATCATTAGTTTTTGGCTAATGGCTAATGGCTGATAAACAATTAGCCATTAGCCACTAGCTAAAAACTAAACGTGGTGCGGACGGTGCCAATAAAAATATCATCATTGGCAGCGTTGTGGTCGGGAGCCGTCAGCCAAATTATTCCTGGTGTAAGGGCGATATTATCGGTCAGCTGGTATTGATAGAAAGCTTCTAGATGCAATGAGGTGTCGGGGTCTTTGATACCTAACTGGCTGAGGCTTTCAGCCTGATTTGTGACTTTCGGCTCCATGCCAATAATTAAACCCGCCAGATTGCCTTTTTTCCCCAAGTCAGGAAACGCCAGCGTCACAGCCCAGTTCCAAATACTAGCATCCCCTCGCTCGATTACTCGCGCCGCTGTGTAACCAGCCCATCCCCCCACTACAAACTGGGGACTAATTTGAAAGGAAGCTTCTACGCCATAAGAATTGGTAACAACTGAGAAACCTAGTGGATTTAACAAATTAGCTAGGTTAGCATCATTGCTGCCCGTTTGCAGGTCGTTGTTATAAGCGTGAACATAGGTTAAGCCAATGCTGGCGCGATCGCTTGGCTTAAATAATACTTGTGCTAAGGCACCATAAGAGCTATTAAACAAACCACCGCCAGCAGCAGGATTATCAGCGTCACCACCTAAATAGCCTAAACTTAGTTCCAATTTGTCGCTGAAGTTGTGCCTGACACCCACACCAGCCCCTTCAACTTGATAATAAATGGAAGGGCGCGTCCCAAAGCGAGACAAAGCACCTCTGGCACCATCGCCGTCTAGGTAAGGATTAACGGTATTGGTAAAATCTGCGGCATCAGCATTAGCAGCTACAACGACTTGCGTGTTGTTGTTAATTGGGAACTGGTACAGCAACTCATCGATAACCACATCACTGCTAGTATCGCCAGCAAAAGCCAAGTCGCCTTCGGGTGTGAGGGTGCGGTTAGAAAGAGAACCAAGTCCTTCTGCCTGAAGTCGCGTCAAGAGTAAGTCTCTACCTGTCAAGCTGGTTTTTAAGTTTAGGCGCGTCCGATGACCGAAAATCGTCGCGTCGTCGATATCTTTACCAGTCGCATCTTCTCCTGTGGGAATAGTGGCAACTCCAAAGATGACTTCTCCGGCGAGTTTGGTGGTTTTGGAAAATGCAGTCAGTTCTAGTTCCGCAGTTCGCGCTGTTGCTGCATCGACTTTCCCGCGTAGGATGGCTAGTTCTAGGGTATATTCTGCTTCTAAGCGTTTTAAAATCGCTAAGTCTTCTTTGCGGATGGCATTCGGGCCTGGTACAGCCAGCACTTGAGTAATCCGATCTAAGGTGGCTTTTACGGCGGCGGCAAATTCATAACGGCTTAAGGATCTGTTGCCCCGAAATGTGCCATCTGGATAGCCGCTGATTATACCATATCTCTCTACTAACGAGCGCAGCGCTTCATAAGCCCAGTCACCGGGTTGGACATCCCTAAGCTGGGAAATGTTGGTGACTTGACTCATGGGGTCAGTGTCTTGGTCAATTTCTTCCAAGCTTTGTTGGTCAATTTGTTCCAAAATTGGTGTTTCGTCGATTGGCTTATCTGAAGCCATCAGAGTCACTGATGTTTCTGCCTCTGGTGGGGTTTCCTCTGGAGGGGAGTATCCGAATTTTGTTATATCGCCCCTCTGCCCTACCGCCTCACCCACAAGGGGAGAGGAGGCAGAAAACGTCACTTCCCCATCAGGGGGTGTTGCTGCTAATACTGGATGGAAGATCAAGGTAGGGGAAAGGTAAAAAGGCAAAAGCCAAAATAAATTAGTTGTTACTTTTACTTTGTTGAGAGGATTAGGTAAGATTTGAGACATTTTTAACACCACTTCTCACACTATTCAACTTTCTCGTACATTGTCGATTTTCAGGCTGTTTGTGGCGTTGTGGAGAAATTAACGAATTTTCTTAAGCGCAGAGATACACGTAAAAAAGGCAAATCGGCGGTGTCCCAGCCAATACATCTTTTGATAACAATAAAAAACATCCTTGGAGATTATCCTTGGGAGGTGGGAAATATAAGCGCGATCGCTGCTAAAACAAAGAAATAACCACCACCATAAAACAACTATGACACCAAAAACTACGCGCCGTGTTTTCTTGGCGACAAGTATGGCTGTGGCGGGGGGAATCGTCGGGGGTGCGGCGCTGAAACAACAATCTACAGCATCATTAGATGGGGTGCCAGCGACGGCGACAATGCCAGAACGGGTACTGGGTAGTACAGGGGTGCGCGTTCCTATTCTGGGTTTGGGTGGTGCGGGTCAGACACCGCTATCTTGGGAAGGAAAGGAAAAGGAAGCGATCGCTCTGATTCAACGTGCTTTAGACTTGGGTATTCGCTACTTTGATACGGCTGATAGCTATGGCCCTAGTGAAGACTATCTAGGCAAAGTGCTGCCAGCACATCGGGCGCGGCTCTTCCTTGCTAGCAAGACGGCTCAAAGAGATAGAGACGGTGCTTGGCGTGCATTAGAGCGAAGTCTAAAACGTCTAAACACAGATTACCTTGACTTGTGGCAACTCCACCACGTCTCTTTTGAAGAAGAACTAGATACAATCTTTGGGCGTAACGGTGCGGTTCAAGCTTTGGAAGAGGCAAAGCAGCAAAAACTGGTGCGTTTTGTGGGCATCACCGGACACCACGAAGGGACAATTATTGCTGAAGGTTTGCGTCGCTATGCCTTTGATACAACACTCATCCCGGTGAATGCCGCCGATAAACACCACCCGCGTCCGTTTATACCTGCGGTGCTGCCTGTGGCGCGAAGCAAGCAGGTGGGAGTAATTGCCATGAAGGTTCCAGCCTACGGGCGATTGTTTAAGCCTGGGGTGCTGGACGGGATGCACCAAGCATTGGGGTATACGCTTTCAGTCCCCGGTGTTCATTGTGCTGTGATTGCTGCTGAAGATATTGCACAGTTAGAGTCGAATGTCAAGGTGGCGCAGGCATTTGAACCACTGTCTGAGAATGCGATCGCCCAAATTGAGCAACGCACTGCGGCTGCTTGGCAAGATAACACTTTCTTTCGCGCCTGGACTTAAATTTTGAACTGCAAACAAGTCGCTTTAGGTGCGATCGCGTTTTGGTTTACTTGGCCTAATTCGATATTTCAATCAACCTGTCGTTTGGATCGCGCAGGTAAATAGAGTTAATTGCTCTTGTGGCTAACGAGACCATACAGAAGGTCTACAAGGCATGAGCTATTGACAATAATTGATAATAACTACTCTGACATATATACTTCAATAGTAAGGAATTATTTTCAATAACAATCGGTTCATGACAGACCGTCCGCACAACAATACTGACTGGAACCGTCGCACATTTCTCAAGGTGGGAATGGCAGGAATCGGTTTAACCGGAGCAGCGATCGCTCTTAAACAGTTATCCGAGCTGAACTCCAAAGCACGGGTAATAATACCACCTTTGCCGAGCGATGCGGCGATGGCTAGTGGTATTAATCCAATGGCGGTGCTGCGGGATTTTGATTATGGCACGATAAAGCAGGAAAACGGACGGCAAATCCGGGAATTTCGCATTATTGCTGATAATTCCACGCTTCAGCTCAATAGTGCTGTTACTTTCAACACCTGGAACTTCAACAATCGCGTACCGGGGCCAACGTTAAGAGCCAAAGAAGGCGATCGCATTCGAGTTCTTTTCCTCAACCAAGGTGGACATTCCCATTCAATGCACTTTCACGGTTTCCATCGCTCGGAAATGGATGGGGTGAAACCTGTGCGTCACGGTGCAGCAACAGTTTATGAGTTTGACGCGGAACCTTTTGGGGTACATTTGTACCACTGTCACACTGAACCAGTTACGCGACATATTGGTAAAGGACTCTACGGGATGTTTATCATCGACCCGCCTAAAAGTCGTCCCCCGGCGGATGAAATGGTGCTGATGATGGCTGGCTATGACATTGACGACGATCGGCACAATGAACTCTACGCTTTCAATGGTCTGCCAGACTACTACATGATGCACCCGATCCCGATTTACCAAAATCAACTGATTCGGCTATATCTCCTGAACATGATTGAATTTGATGTGGCGGCAACGTTTCATCTTCATGCGAATATGTTTCAGGTTTATCCCACAGGAAGGACTCTCAAACCTACGGAGGAAACCGATGTAATTACGATGGGAACTGCTGAACGACACATTCTGGAATTTAGCTTCCGGTATCCAGGGAAGTATATGTTTCATCCCCATCAAGATTACATTGCCGAAGCAGGCTGCATGGGTGTCTTTGATGTCATCGAACGTAACGCTTAGTGCCTCTATGTTAGTCAGATATTTATCTCAAACTGTTGACAAAAATTATCAACAGCTTGAGAATGATTCATGCTTAGCTGTTGATAAGCTTTTTTAAAAGTCAGCGCTAGCACCCTCCCGGTTTGATCAGAAATTGTGAAGAATTAATATGAAATCTATCTTTCGTTTTTTCGCTCTTGCCTTTGCTGTCGCTAGTCTGCTAATTCTGAGCAACTGTAGTCAGACACCTTCCACAAGTGACACCTCAAACACAAACACGGCACCTGTTGCTAGTTCCAGTCCGGTCGCCACAACAACCCACAGCAATCATGGTGGACGGAAAATTAACATCAACAGCGCCATCCTATCCGAGTTGGATAAGTTAGAAGCAAAGTTAGGCGTTCCAGCACTGTCGAATAAAATTCAGGCGAGCCGTCCCTACGGTAGCACTGAAGAATTAGTATCTAAAAAAGTGATTAGCCAAGAGCAATTTGACCAAGTTAAAGATATGGTCACAATTGAGGATGTAGTGCTGACTGGAGAAGCGAAAGATGTTGATTATATGACAAAATTAGGTTTGATGAAAGGTCATCTTGTGGTTGCCAAAGAACTACTAGATCAGCAAAAACCAGAACAGGCAGAACCTCACATCGGACACCCAGTAGAAGAGATTTATGTTGATGTGGAAGACCAACTCCAAGAGCGAAACGTCAAAGAATTTAAGACAACTTTGATCGGTTTGCAAGATTTGGTGAAGTCTAAACCTAAAGATCCCCAAGTAAAGAATAATTTTAAAGTTTCCATGCAGGCGGTTGATGGAGCAATTCAAGGTTTGCCAGAACAACAGCGCCAGTCACCGGAATTCGTGCTACAGGTAGTTAATGGGTTGCTAGATGCGGCAAACTCAGAATATGGAGCAGCGATCGCTAACGGTAAAGTGTCCGCCGCAATTGAGTATCAGGACTCGCGGGGATTTGTTAACTATGCTGACCAATTGTTAAACAATGTCTCTGACCAAATGGCAAAAGAGAATCCGGAAGCTCAAAAAGCGATCGCATCTAGCATGACTGAACTCAAAACCGCGTGGCCCTCGGCTGTTCCTCCCGCTGCACCCGTGAAAACTCCAGAGCAAGTTTCCCAATTGGTTAAAACAATTGAGCAAAACGCGCAAAAAGTAATTAAATAAGTTGTAGAGACGCAACAAATAGCCATTCAAGGGTTGGGTGCGATACATCTGTAAGGACATAACATTGCCATGTCCCTAGCAAAACTGCCCGAAGGACAGAATTGCGATATACTCCACCCAACTGAGAAACGCTATATTGCGTCTCTATTCAAAACTCAGACGCGATATATCACGTCTTTACTAAAAACTGATGAAAGAGCTTGACCAAAAAAAGACCACCGACCTGCTGAACTCAATCATGGAATTTGAGCTAGCTGGTGTCGTGCGCTATACTCACTATTCCCTAATGGTGACTGGCCCAAACCGGATTCCAATTGTAGACTTTTTTAAGTTGCAAGCAACAGAATCTTTAACCCACGCTCAGCAAGCTGGAGAAATTCTCACAGGCTTAGAAGGTCATCCTAGCCTAAGAATTGCTCCGATGGAAGAAAGCTACCAACACTCAGTGCAGGATATTTTGCGGGAAAGTCTGAACCACGAGAAAAAAGCTTTGGATTTGTATAAAGCTTTACTCGAAACGGTGCAAGATTGCAGCATTTATCTGGAAGAATTTGCCCGCACTATGATCGGCACAGAAGAAATGCACAACATTGAAATTAAAAAGATGTTGCGTGATTTTAGTTAAAAGCTAATTGCTAATGGCTAATCGCTAATTGTAACTAGCCATTAGCAATAAACAATTAGCAATGAACAATTAGCAATTAGCAAATTATGGATTTTACTTCTGCCTTACCGACGTTTGTAATTACCTTGCGAGAAGGTGTCGAAGCCGCTTTGGTGGTGGGAATTGTGCTGGCTTGTCTGAGAAAAGCTAAACAGAGCCAGCTTAATTCTTGGGTTTATGCTGGGGTGGTGGCGGGACTGGTGGCGAGTGCTTTGGTGGGAGTGCTGCTTGGGGGGGTAAGTCAAGCCCTCTCGAAATCAAACAGTCCCTATGCGCCAGTTATGGAGACGTTGCTGGAGGGTATATTCAGCGTGATAGCGATCGCTATGCTCAGCTGGATGCTGATTTGGATGACGAAGCAAGCACGATTTCTGAAAGCTCAAGTTGAAGGATCTCTAACTGATGCCTTGAATCAAAATGCTAATGCTGGTTGGGGTGTCTTCAGTTTAATTTTTATTGCAGTGTTGCGAGAAGGATTTGAAACTGTTCTGTTTATTGTTGCCAAATTTGAACAAGGTTTGATTCCAGCCTTGGGAGCAATTAGCGGTATAGTTGTTGCTGTTCTGATTGGCGTAGGGTTATTTAAGTGGGGAGTTAAAATTAATATTCGCCTGTTTTTTCAGGTGATGGGCATATTATTACTTTTCATTGTAGCTGGTTTAGTTGTCTCAGCTATGGGACATTTTGACGCAACGGTTGCCACCCTTTCTAAGATGGATCGCAAATCAGCAAGTTTGTGTTTCTATTACGAAAGATTTGCCAAAGAAGCATCGTGTATTTTGGGGCCGATGGTTTGGAATACTACCAAAGTTTTGCCCCAAGAAAAGTTTCCTGGGCTGCTTCTTAATGCTTTATTTGGTTATACAGATAGGCTTTATCGGGTGCAAGCGATCGCTTACGTTCTTTTTTTAGTCAGCATCGGCGGCATTTATTTGAACAGTTTAAAAGGTCGCCCCAAGGTGGCAGCAGCCCAAGATAAATCAGTCCAAAACACAATCAGTTCCGGACAGGAATAAACTGTTGGTTTTTTGTTCGCTGCTTGCGTCAACCTATAGGTGTTTTTTGAAGGGGTCAATTTTTGCGGCTGAAACACTTATCCCGCTTGGATTTGAGCAAGATGACACCATTCCAGGGATTGGCCCAAACGCTGTAATTCATACTGTGCCTTGCTTTGAGGCGGTTTATGAAAATGCAATCTTGACATCCTGGTGCTTGAAACAGTACATTCACTTTAGGTTGACGTAAACGAACCTCGAAAACTCCATATATCAATGTTTCCAGAACCCGGCGTCGGAAAACCTCTAAATCCCTATCAGGGCAAAGTTAGCGGGACTAGGGGAAGGCGATGGATTAGGAGAAGGTCGGAAAACCTCTAAATCCCTATCAGGGCAAAGTTAGTTTTTATTAAGATTTTCAAAAAGCCAATCATAGTCGGAAAACCTCTAAATCCCTATCAGGGCAAAGTTAGCTCCACCTTTGCGAATTTGAGCAAGGTCAGCTCGTCGGAAAACCTCTAAATCCCTATCAGGGCAAAGTTAGAAATAAAATTACAGAATCTTCTATCGATAAAATATTCGGAAAACCTCTAAATCCCTATCAGGGCAAAGTTAGTCTGCCCCGGCAAAATCACCCCGTTTGCCGCATCGCCGCACTTGAGTCGGAAAACCTCTAAATCCCTATCAGGGCAAAGTTAGTTATCTAAGTTACGCTGAAATAATGCAAACTGATCGGAAAACCTCTAAATCCCTATCAGGGCAAAGTTAGCAGACATTAAGATCGTCAACGCCAACGACTTCAGTTCGGAAAACCTCTAAATCCCTATCAGGGCAAAGTTAGAGGAAAGTAATAGACAACTCTTGCCGGAAAACCTCTAAATCCCTATCAGGGATTGAAACATGGGAGCGCACATTTGACGCTCGATTCCCCAGAGCCGGAAAACCTCTAAATCCCTATCAGGGATTGAAACCCAACCCAGTAAAAAAACGGTTGGAGAAATTAGGTGCCGGAAAACCTCTAAATCCCTATCAGGGATTGAAACTCTCTTCAATCATCTAAATCCTCCATTTCAAAAAAGCCGGAAAACCTCTAAATCCCTATCAGGGATTGAAACACCTAAATGACTTTATAGAGACAGCACCTTGAGCCGGAAAACCTCTAAATCCCTATCAGGGATTGAAACGTTGAATTTCGGGAGGTACTGATTCAAACCGCATCGGCGCCGGAAAACCTCTAAATCCCTATCAGGGATTGAAACTCCCAGACAAACACGCCGCTAACACCGGAAGCCGGAAAACCTCTAAATCCCTATCAGGGATTGAAACCGCGCCAAGGTTGGCAGCATTGTTAGCTATTTCGGCCGGAAAACCTCTAAATCCCTATCAGGGATTGAAACGATTGAGCGCACATAAGCCCATAGCCGCGCCG
Source organism: Funiculus sociatus GB2-C1 (assembly GCF_039962115.1). Taxonomy (NCBI): domain Bacteria; kingdom Bacillati; phylum Cyanobacteriota; class Cyanophyceae; order Coleofasciculales; family Coleofasciculaceae; genus Funiculus; species Funiculus sociatus. The sequence goes on from NZ_JAMPKJ010000009.1 coordinate 42,562, forward strand.
CGTCGGAAAACCTCTAAATCCCTATCAGGGATTGAAACCTATAATGAGAAAAAACAACAATAGATAATGCCTTCGGAAAACCTCTAAATCCCTATCAGGGATTGAAACTATTAGCTTCAACATTATTCAAAGGAACCTGACCAGTCGGAAAACCTCTAAATCCCTATCAGGGATTGAAACGCTTTAGTAACACCATATTGGGCAGCCAAATCTGGTCGGAAAACCTCTAAATCCCTATCAGGGATTGAAACACAGCGCTCCGGCGAGAAATACCCACCGCAACCTAAGCCGGAAAACCTCTAAATCCCTATCAGGGATTGAAACAAACCTAAGTTGCTCCGATGATGGAGCGACTCATGCCGGAAAACCTCTAAATCCCTATCAGGGATTGAAACGAGGTTAGGATATCTATTTTTCCTGCTAAAGTTACGCCGGAAAACCTCTAAATCCCTATCAGGGATTGAAACATACCCGGATTGGGTGCTAGACGAAACGTTCTGGCCGGAAAACCTCTAAATCCCTATCAGGGATTGAAACCGCCTCATCTCGGAAGCGGCCGCCGAAATCTACGGCCGGAAAACCTCTAAATCCCTATCAGGGATTGAAACCTAAAAATCTTAGAGTATAGTAGAAAACCTTTATAAGCCGGAAAACCTCTAAATCCCTATCAGGGATTGAAACCTCTATTCTCCGACCTCGCGATGGAAACGATAGGGATGCTCATCCGGTAGCGTGTAAAATTAGCAATCGGAAATTTTAGGAATCAGTGCCAACATCTTCTCAAATTCCCAAATTGACGGTAAGTTGACATTGCGGGGGATGGGATGAGACTTTGGCATGAATGCAAATCAAGATTTAATCAGAGCAGCTAAAAAGGGCGACATCAAACGGATACAAGCATTACTCCACCAAGGCGCTGATGTCAATACCACTGATAGAGAAGGCACCACTGCTTTAATGTTTGCCGCCCAAAACGGCAACACCGAAATCGTGCGTGTGTTGCTAGACAAAGGCGCTAATATCAACCTTGCCAGAAAACAGTATGGTCTGACAACCTTGATGTTAGCAGCGGCAGCAAATCAGCTTGACGTGGTGCAAACTTTGGTGGCTAGAGGCGCTGACACGAACGCCAAAAACGAAGATGGGAGTACGGCGCTAATGGTAGCGGCGTTTAAAGGTCATGCTTCCGTGGTGCAAATTTTGCTGGATGCGGGTGCGGAAGTAAATGTAAAAGATAAAGTTGAGGATACCGCTTTAATCTTGGCTGTCCAAGAAGGTTATGCAGCAATTGTGCAAGCTTTGCTGGATGCTGGTGCTGAGGTGAATGCAAGTAGAAATGATGGTGTCTCTCCCTTGTTCCTCGCTGCTGGCTTCGGTCACGCTGACACCGTAAGAATTTTATTAGAACGAGGGGCGGATGCGAATTGTAGCAGAAATGACGGCAGAACTGCCTTAATGCAAGCTGCGGAATTTGGTCATAAAGATATCGCCCAGTTGTTGTTAGCGAATGGTGCTGATGTTAATGCACAAAACCAAGACGGTGAGACAGCTTTAATCTTGGCAATAGATGAAGGTGACGTTGAAGTAGTGCAAGTAATGCTTTGTGCTGGTGCGGATGTGAATGCTAAAAATCCGGATGGTTCAACAGCGTTGATGGCTGCGGCGGCGGTTGGCGATACGGACATCGTATCAGCTTTACTCGAAAAAGGCGCTGAAATCAACGCTCAAGATATAGATGGTGAAACAGCTTTAAACTTTGCGGTTGTCGAAGGTTATGACGAAGTTGTGGAGATTTTACTCAATCGGGGGGCTGATGTCCAAACGCGAAATAAGTTAGGGGATACGGCTTTATTAGTGGCGGCGTTGCATGGGAGAAACGCGATCGCATCCTCATTATTGCAAAAAAAGGCTGATTTCAATGTCCGAAATTTTGGCGAAACACCTTTAACGCTGGCAGCATTTCACGGACACAGCGAAACTGTCAAAGTGCTGCTGGATGCTGGTGCGAAGCCGAATACACGCGCCAGTGACGGGAAAACGGTGCTAATGAAGGCAGCTATGGCAGGACATACGGGCGTAATGCAACAGCTGCTTTCCTTGGGTGCAGATATCAATCTTCAGGATGATGTCGGTGCGACTGCTTTGATGTGGGCAGTACAGCGTCATCATGTGGAAGCTGTCAAAGTCTTACTTGATGCTGGTGCAGATGTAAATTTAAAAAATCAAGGCGGCTACACAGCTTTGATGATGGCACAAATGAATCGATTTCGGGATATAGTGCGATCGCTTAAGGCAGCAGGCGCTGTGGATTGAAACAAAAATAGAGTGCTAGGTATTGCCTAACACTCTAACTGAACTCTAAAAATTTGCGATCGCTTAATCAGTGCTGAAAGCTACTGATTATCGTCTTACTTGCGCTTCTTACCATAGCGCAGTAATGCCAAACCACTCAGCACGATTGCACCCATTGTACTTGGCTCAGGTACTGGTTCCGGTGTTGGAGTCGGAGTTGGGGTTGGAGTCGGTGTTGGAGTTGGAGTTGGAGTTGGAGTTGGAGTTGGAGTTGGGGTTGGAGTTGGGGTTGGAGTTGGAGTTGGAGTTGGTGTTGGGGTTGGAGTTGGAGTCGGTGTTGGGGTTGGAGTTGGAGTCGGTGTTGGAGTTGGGGTTGGTGATGGAGTTCCCTGACCCGTTCCGCTGGCATCGTTAAAACCATTACCCTCAATACTTTGGAAGCGAACCCCGAAGTTACTTAAGGTAAAGCTATTAACGCTGCCGCTGAACGCCAGAATAGGAGAAAAAATACCAGAACTACCAGTAGTAACACCACCATTTGATCCGCCTTGGCAGGTATTACCATCGGTGAAACATACATCAATATCACCGAAGCCATTAGGAAATTGGCCGCTTCTGTCGTTATCAAAAATCCCAGATACGCGGGTGTTTCCAGAACCACTAGGATTTCCGACTCCCAGCAGTGGTAGGTCAACATCAAAACCCAAGGCAGAAGTTCTAGAAGTGATGCCACCACTTGATGTATTGCGTAGCAATATATCAAAAGCCGCCTCGGTAGTGTCTCCAACCGTTGTGAATCCTAGAAAGGTAAATACCGCTTCCGATGAGAGACCAGAAACATTATTTCCGTTTACGTTGCCACCGAAGAAAACGTTAAAAGATTGATTAATATCATTACTATTAATTGTAACGCTATCCCCGCTGAAGGTAAACGCTGAAGCCGGGAGAGCTACTGCTAAAGAATAAACTCCAACTACAGACAGTGCAGATATCAAATGTTTTTTGTGTAAGTTAAATATGGTCATCTCTTTTCCTTTGTTTCCGTGCAATCTCTTACTTATGAAACTTTATCCCACTCAAATTAGTCTGTCTATACTTAATCGGTTATTTCATCGTATCTTTACGTAATTCTTTCGGATTAAAAATTTCCTATAAACTAATGGCTGTAAGTTTTTATAAGGTTTACTGTAAGTTCATGTGAATGTCTGTATTTATGAAATTTTCGTAAAATCAATACGTATTTTGATGATTTGTTTATGAGAAAACATGGAAAGCCCTCGTAAAAACAACTTTTTTACGTAGATTTACGCATGATTTCATTAAGCCATGAAGAGCTAATGTAGTTTTTACTTAAAAAATATAGTCAAAAACTAGGAAAGTTCCGGCAAAGACCTTTTAGGCTAAGTGTATTTACATAAACTGTTAGCAGCTACAACAAAGGACAGTGAGCCAGAAGCAAGCTAAGCTAACCTTTGAGCCTCGCGGATGGTATCGAACCGCTAATGCACAAGCTATAGCAATCCTGGGCAGAGTTGTGATACAGCCTTTCAGATACCCGACTTCGTAAGAGAAGTCAGGTATCTCGCCTTCACGAATCATTTAAGAATGCTATAGATACCGGTAGAAAATAATTGGCAAGCTAAGATTTAATGAAAGTAACCTATAAAATTGGCAATCAGCTAAGCCTTGGGCGTTATCCAGGCTTTCTTCCGGTTGTCTGATTCACTATTTTTTTTCCAAGGCGGTTTTATGAATTTATCTAAAGATCGTTCCCAGTCGTCTGTCCCCTGGTTCTGGATTGGGATGGCTGGGGTCTTTTTGCTGTCAGCGTTTTTGAGGTTCTGGGGATTAAGCCGATTTAACACCCTGGTATTTGATGAGGTTTACTTTGCCAAGTATGGGAATAACTACTTAACCAATACGCCCTTCTTTGACGTTCACCCGCCCTTGGGTAAATACTTAATCGCCATTGGTATTTGGCTAAGTCGCCTGCTTCCCTTGGGGAACGATGCACGTAACGAGTTAACGGGTTCTCTGCTTTCTCCTTGGAGTTACCGTTGGCTAAACGCCTTTACAGGTTCTTTAGTTCCGTTGGTAGTGGGAGCGAGCGCTTATCAGTTGAGTCACCGCCGCAGTTATGCTTTGATTGCAGCCCTATTTATGGCAGCCGATGGTCTGTTCTTGGTAGAGTCCCGCTATGCTTTGATAAATGTCTACCTAATTACCTTTGGGCTACTGGGGCAATTATTGTTCTTGCTGGCGTTGAATAGCGGTGCTGGACGACGCAGGATTTGGTTGGCTTTATCTGGTATCTGCTTCGGTGCTTGCGTTTCTGTCAAGTGGAATGGTCTGGGATTTCTACTTGGTATCTATCTGGTTTGGATATCTGCTTGGGTAATTCGATGGGTAGAAAAGAATAAAGATAAAAAATTAAATATTAAAGAGGAAAATTCTGTACTCAATACAGGCGAGGAAATACCCCTACAAGAGTTAGAAAATTTAACTTTCATCCAAAAGCTAACGCAGATTGATTTTAGGCATATGCTTTTTGAGTTGGGTGCTATTCCCGCGGTCATTTACCGCCTAGCTTGGATTCCCCACATACAACTAAATCCAGAACGCGGATTCTGGGAAATGCAAAAGCAAATCCTGGGCTATCATCAACGGGTTGGCGGAGATTTAAGTATACATCCTTACTGTTCTGCCTGGTACACTTGGCCCTGGATGATTCGCCCGGTTGGGTATTTTTTTGAAAAAGTTGGTAAGACTCCAGAACCAGCTTCATCTTTAATTTCTCCTTTCCCCCCTAGCCCCCCAAAGGTGGTTTACTTTGATGTACACGCGATGGGGAATCCGGCTTTATGGTGGCTTTCAACGGTAGCGATCGCGATATTACTATTGATATTATCCCAGCGAATCATCAGGGCAACTACAAATCATAACCTTTCTTTAGTTCAATCAACTGAGTTTGGTGTTGCCCTATTTTTGATATTAAATTATGTTGCTAACCTGCTGCCTTGGGTAAAAGTGACTCGCTGCGCTTTTCTGTATCATTACATGGGTGCTGCTATTTTTGCCTTTTTGGCGATCGCGTGGATAGTCGATAGCTACCTGCAAAGTTATAATCTCTGGCTTCGGGCTGTAGGAGTCACTATTATCTTTGCGATTTTGCTAGCTTTTGTATACTGGATGCCACTATATTTGGGACTCCCCTTGTCTCCGGAAAGCTTTGGAAGTCGTATGTGGTTCCGTTCTTGGATTTAATAGCTAGGGTGGGCATTATCCACCCTACTTATCTATTTATCTGGATTATGAAGTCATTACTGAAAATTTACCAATCTCATAAAAAAGCCCTTTTAGTTCTCTTTGCAACCTGGGGACTTTACTTCTTTCTTGTATTTATTCGGATGATTGCATATAAACCATCCGGTTTATATGTAGGTCACAAAAATGTGTGGGGAGACTGGGCGCTACACATTGGCATGGTTTCAATTTTTGCTTACAAAGACCCGCAATATTGGTTTGCTTATCACCCCGTATATGCTGGAGGGAAATTAACTTATCCATTCCTGGTTAATTTTATTTCTGGAATGCTAGTAAGAGTTGGATTTTCGATGGATATGGCATTTATTATTCCATCGTTGATTTATGTTTTCTTTTTGCTAACTGGTATGTATGCACTATTTTATATAGTGTTGAAATCTAAAAAGCAAACTCTTGTTGCCATATCTATCTTCTTTCTTTCAGCCGGATTGGGTTTTATCAACTTCTTAAGAGATTTTTCCAAGAATCCCAGCCTAAAGCTGCTTCTGTATCCAGAACAGGAATACAGTAATGCCATTCCTTATGAAGTATATTCCGGAAATTTTGTTGTCGGGATGCTGATACCACAACGAGCATTTTTGCTGGGAATGGCACTATCGCTTTGGATAATGACTGGTTTAGTTTATATTCTTTTAAATAGAAAGCAAGCTATAGGTAATAGAAGAATTTTGCTTGTATTAGGAACATTAGCAGGATTATTGCCAATTATTCATATCCATAGCTTTATAGTCATTATTGTTGTTACAGGCTCTCTATGCCTGATCTCCTATGAAAGATGGAGAGAATTGTTATTTTATGCTGTTCCCGCTGCAATTATCTCAATCTCCCTCTATTTGATGTTTATCTCTGGAGGAATTGAGAATCCACAATTTTTTCAGTGGTTGCCAGGATGGACATCTACAGGTGGATTAATTGGTTGGTTAAAAATGTGGATACAGTTATGGGGAATCATGTTACCTATAGCCGTTTTCGGATTTTTCTTGCTGAGAAAAAAGCCTCTAATTATTAAAACCTTCTTTTTTAGCTTTTTCTTATTATTTATACTTGCCAACTTCTTCTTATTCCAGCCCATGAGATTTGATAATACTAAAATATTTATGTGGGCATATTTAGGGTTTTCCGGCTTAGCCGCTGTTACTCTTTCCTGGGGCTGGAGAAGAGGTGGTAGAACTTTTAGCCGATTTGATGTCGTGTTGATGGCAATTGTACTCACCTTTACAGGTTCGCTGGAACTCATACGCCTTCAGAGAATTGACCGCAATCAAGTTCAGCTGGCTAACGCTGAAGATATTAAGCTAGGAGTAGAAATTCGAGAAAAAACTGATCCTTTAGCTATATTTCTGACTTCAACAGACCATAATCATCCAGTAATGATGTGGGGTGCAAGATCAATCCTAATGGGCTACCCTGGATGGGTGTTTACCTATGGTTTTTTGTATCAGCAAAGAGAAAAGGATATAGCAGTCATGTTTAAAGGAGGTGCAGAGGCAGAGAAATTGTTAAAGCAATATAAAATAAGTTATGTAGCTATTGGCCCTAGCGAGTTAAAAAATCTTCAGGCGAATGAATCTTACTACGCACAAAATTATCCCGTTGCCATTCAGAATCAAAACTATCGGATTTATGATGTGAGGAAATTAGGGTTAAATTCCAACGGCGAACAACAGCTAAATGCTAGGGGCAAAGATTGGAGGGAAAATTATTGAAAATTTTTGTTCCAGGTCGCTTGTGTTTGTTTGGCGAACACAGCGATTGGGCGGGTGGCTATCGCCGGGTCAATCCTAATGTAGAGAAAGGCTACACGCTGCTGGTTGGTACAAATCAAGGACTTTATGCCGAAGTTAAGGCGAATCCAACCCAGCTGATTTTACACGCTTCTCTGAGTAACGGCACTCGTAAAACGTTGAATCTACCGATGGAAACAGAGGTTTTACTTGCGGAAGCTCAAAAGGGCGGTTTTTGGAGTTATGCTGCTGGTGTTGCTTACCAACTTCTCAACCACTACCAAGTTAAAGGGCTGGAAATCGACAATTATCTGACAGATTTGCCGATTCAAAAAGGGCTATCGTCGAGTGCGGCAATTTGTGTCCTGGTGGCGCGGGCCTTCAATCGCGTGTATGACTTAAAGATGACGGTTCGGGAAGAGATGGAGTTTGCCTATCTAGGTGAAATTACCACGCCTTCCGGATGCGGACGGATGGATCAGGCTTGTGCTTACGGAAATCAACCAATCCTGATGATCTTTGATGGCGATCGCGCTGATGTCATTGAGCTTAAAATACGAAAGAATCTGTTTTTTGTAATTGTGGATCTTGGTGCTGGCAAAAATACGCAGGAAATACTACGTCAGCTAAATCAGTGTTATCCCTTAGCCACCAATGCAGTGCAACAAAATGTACAGAAATATCTTGGTTCAATCAGTTCTCAAATTACTCTACAAGCAGTAGACGCGCTACAAAAAGGAGATGCTGAAGAAATTGGTACTTTGATGCAAATTGCCCAAACCCAATTTGACAAACATTTAATTCCCGCCTGTCCTTCCCAGTTAACCGCTCCTATCTTACATCAAATTCTCAATTATGAGCCACTTAAACCCTATATTTTAGGGGGAAAAGGTGTTGGTTCGCAAGGGGATGGCACAGTACAATTTATTGTTAAAGACGAAGAAAGCCAGCAACAAGTCATAGAAATAATTAAACGGGATTTTCCTCAAATGCAAGCTTTAAGTTTAACAGTTAATTCGGATAAAAAAATTCGCAAAGCCGTGATTCCGGCTGGTGGTTTCGGCACTCGTTTGTTTCCAGCTACCAAAGCGGTGAAAAAAGAACTTTTTCCAATTATTGATAACGATGGTCGTGCTAAGCCTGTAATTATGGCGATTGTTGAAGAAGCCATTAGTGGCGGTATAGAAGAAGTTGGGATAGTTGTGCAACCAAGCGATCGCGCACTTTTTGAAGATTTTTTTAAAGCGCCACTCGCACCAGAACTTTACAAGAAGCTATCACCCCAAAATCAGGAATACAGCCAGTATCTCCAAGATTTAGGGAGCCGAATTACGATTTTAAATCAAGACAAACCGGAAGGCTACGGTTATGCTGTATTCTGTGCCAAAGAATGGGTAAAAGATGAGCCATTTCTGCTGATGCTGGGCGATCATGTTTACTCATCTGACACGGAAACATCGTGTGCGGGTCAAATATTAGATATTTACGAACAAGTCAATCAAAGCGTTGTTAGTTTGACTACGCTTCCAGCAGAAAGCCTTTATAAATCTGGCTGTGTTACAGGAAATTGGCAGGAGTTAAACTCAATTCTTTCCGTGACTCAACTCTCCGAAAAACCGACAATTGAGTATGCACTCCAGCATCTTCGTGTAGAGGGAATGGCAGAAGATCAGTTCTTATGTATATTTGGTTTGTATGTACTAACACCGAAAATTTTTGACTTTCTGGAAGAAAACATCAACAACAACACCCGCGACGAAAAAGGTGAATTTCAACTAACATCCTGTCTCGACAAATTGTGTAAAGAGGAGGGAATGACAGGATATGTTGTCAAAGGTAAATGTTATGACACTGGATTACCAGATCCCTATCGGCAGACGATGATTGATTTTAGAAATGTATAGTAGATAAGGATTTATACTTTTATCACCCTTTTAGGCTTTCCAATGAAAAAGCGCCTGGGAGTCTTGCCGTGTTTCGACCCCAGGCGCTTTTTCTTTTAAACTTGCTCCTCACACAAGAAGAGCATATCCCTGTTCAGTTCAAGAATAAGTCTGGAGAGTGACACTTTAGAAAGTGGACGCTGTTAACATTTCTGTCCAATGAAAAAGCGCCTGGGAGTCTTGCCGTGTTTCGACCCCAGGCGCTTTTTCCTTTAAGCTCGCTCCTCACACAAGAGAAGCATATCCCTGTTGAATCCAACCAAGGGATATGGCAAGTGACACTTTGATAACTGACACTCTTAATGCAAGAAATGACGCACACCAGTGAATACCATCACCAAACCTAATTCATCCGCTGCTTGAATCGAATCTTGATCGCGCATACTGCCCCCCGGCTGAACAATAGCCACAATTCCCGCCGCTGCTGCTGTTCGCACCGAATCATCAAACGGAAAGAAACCATCGCTGGCAAGGGTGGCACCTTGGGACTTTTCCCCAGCTTGTTCTAGGGCAATTTTAACCGAGCCGACACGATTCATTTGTCCTGCACCAACTCCTAAGGTGGCGCGATCGCGTGTTACTACAATTGCATTAGACTTGACGTGCTTGCAAATCTTCCAGGCAAAGAGCAATTCTTCTAGTTGATCTGGAGTCGGTTGCTTTTGGGTGACAACTTGCCACTCGGTGGGGGTTTCCACAACATCATCGGCAGCTTGCACCAGAAAACCACCAGCGATCGCTTTCACTGTATTTTCTGGCCCAGCACCCATATCTGGTAAAGTCAAAACCCGCACCTTAGACTTAGCTGCCAGAATTTCCTGCGCCTCTGGGGTACAACCCGGTGCTACCACACATTCTAAAAATGTTTTCGTCAGCGCTGTTGCTGTCGGTTCATCAATCGGCTTGTTTAGGGCTACAATTCCACCAAAAGCCGAAACTGCATCCGCATTGAAAGCCTTTTCATAAGCCTCAGACAGGCTATCTCCCACAGCCACACCGCAGGGATTGGTGTGCTTGAGAATCGCCGCCGCTGGCTTATCCGTAAATTCAGCAATAATTCGTCGCGCTGCTTCTAAATCAACTAAATTGTTGTAACTCAGTTCCTTTCCCTGGAGTTTTGTCGCCGCCGCCCATCCAGAGGCAACTGTTCCACTTTGATACCACGCTGCCGCTTGATGGGGATTTTCGCCATAACGTAGAGATTGCAGCTGGTTTCCAGAAAGGGTAAAGCTTGTTCTTTCGCTTTCTTCCCCCTGTTTGCTGGTAAAGAGGTGGAGGTAGGATGCGATCGCGCGATCGTAGTCCGCAGTATGGGAAAATGCCTCGCAAGCACAAGCTTGCCGAAACTCTAAAGATGCCTCTACACCATACTCTTTTAATTCTTGCAAGTAAGCATCGTACTGAGCTGGATTACACAGCACCGTTAGATGCTGGAAGTTTTTTGCAGATGCCCTTAACATAGCAGGGCCACCGATGTCAATCTGCTCAATCGCCTCCGGCAAAGTTACACCCGGTTTAGCAATAGTCTGCTCAAATGGATATAAATTCACCACCACTAAATCAATCGGACGAATTTGGTGATTTTCCAAATCTGCCACATCTTGCGGCAAATCCCGACGCGCTAAGATACCGCCATGAATCCGGGGATGCAGCGTTTTGACTCGTCCCCCCAAAATCTCCGGAAACCCCGTGTAATCAGAAACTTTCGTTACTTTTAGCCCAGCATCTTTTAGGGCTTTGGCTGTTCCACCACTGCTGATGATATCAAACTCAAATTCCACTAGCTGACGGGCGAAATCGATTAGCCCGGTTTTATCAGATACACTCAGCAGCGCTAAACGTGGCATGACAGTAAAACTTTCCCTTTGTCCAACATCATTAAGGATAAATGCGATCGCTCTCCTTCTGCACAAAAAGACGAACCCTGCCCTCACGGCATGGGCAGGGTTCATTTAGTAGTCTTTAATACTGAAAGCCTTTTATAACAAAAGGTTTCCAGGCTACTGTTCGCTCTTTTACAGAATTACCCATTAAAGAGGTTCTGGAGGATTTCTACATTAGAAATCAACAGGTAGGCGAATGCCGCGCCGCCAATTCCACCAATCAGAAAACCACTGCCATACTCATTCCAACCTTCCTGTGTTTTCAGGGCAGCGTCGGGAGCAGGCGTTGTAATCGTTTGCGTGGGTTCGGGAGGATTACTAGAGGCATACAGAGATAGGGAAATTGTCAAAATGACAATCAAGCCCACCGTTGACATCAAACCAGCCAAGTTCGCCACATCGGTGTCCCGCAGTGGGCCCAGCTTAGCAAACGGGCCAATCAGCCAATAACCATGAGCCATGCCAACTTCTAGTCCCCGGCGGAAGGGTGACAGACCTTTGCGATAGGCTGGCAAGTTATTGATGAAAGCTTTCGTGAAACCGGAAGCATTAATCGGTGTTGCTAAATTGCCATTTTGCGGGTCGCCAGCGATGTGAACAACTTCCCGATTTCTGATATCGCTGGGACGATTTTTTGATTCACTAATTGCTTGTACCATAATTTTCTTCACCTTTAGTGAGGGTAATTTCATTCTATTAGTCATTAGTCATTAAAAGCAGCTAATAACTAATGACTAATGACTAAAAAGCTTACGGCATTGGATGGAAAAGCAGGTCTGGGAAATAGTAGATAAAGAAAGCCAAAAGAGCCGCTTGAACGGATATCCAAACAATACCTAGAACCGGGGCTAGGGAAAGATACTTGATGAAATATTGCAACTGCATGAATTATTCTCCAAAACAAGTCAAAGATTTCAATGAAACCTAGCGAATTGAGACAGGAATCTCATCTTCTTTGGCAGTCAATTTACCTGTGAGTAATTCGTTGACTGCTGCCAAAGGCCAAGTGAAGCCGGAGAGCATCAAGCTTACTGCCCGTGGAACATCAATGATGATTTCTCTCATCTCTGGTGAAGCTTCTTTTTTCACCGATTGGATGTAAGAGCGACCAACCCAACCAATCCAACCTGCGATATATAGAAACAGAATGCCAGGAATGATAAAATCACCAGCACGATTTAGGCGACCATCTACAATCAAGTGGGGTAAACCCTCTGGACCGCAGTATGCCTGAGCATAACGCTCAAAGCGCTTACGTCCGGAATCTGGGTCGAAGTTAGTGTTACGGGCGTTTTCAGCACGTTGCTGGAACGCTGGGGACTCACTACAAGGCACCAGTCCAGCCACTTCATCAGCAGATGCACTTGGGGCAAAGTTAGCCCAAATACAAATGGCAAAAATCAAAGCTAACAATCGTCTCATAGGATTGTTTCCTTTTGTTACAACTTGACAATGTTTGTGTACAAAACAGGGCGCTCGTTTGTACGAAAGCAATCATGTATCGATATATTAAAGTACCAGTGAATGGTGACCGTATTAGCGATTGAAACAAGTTGTGACGAAACAGCGGTAGCGTTTGTTAAAAATCGTCATATTTAAGTAGCAGTAAATGACAACAGTATTAGCGATTGAAACAAGTTGTGACGAAACAGCAGTAGCGATTGTTAAAAATCGTGAAGTTTGCAGTAGCGTCGTTTCCTCCCAAATCTCTGTCCATCAGCAGTATGGCGGCGTTGTGCCGGAAGTAGCTTCGCGTCAGCACGTCGAAACTATTAACTTTTGTGTAGAACAAGCGCTCCAAGATGCTCAAGTTGAATGGGGGGCAATTGATGGAATTGCAGCAACCGCAGCACCGGGTTTGGTGGGAGCGTTGTTAGTAGGTTTGACTACTGCTAAAACTCTTGCTATCGTCCACCAGAAACCTTTTGTCGGCATCCATCATTTGGAGGGTCATATTTATGCTTCGTATCTAAGCGACCCAGCTTTACAACCGCCTTTTTTGTGTCTGTTGGTTTCTGGCGGACACACTAGCTTGATTTATGTCAAAGATTGTGGTGTGTACGAAACGCTGGGGGAAACCCGCGATGATGCTGCGGGTGAAGCTTTTGATAAGGTGGCGCGATTGTTAAATCTTGGTTATCCTGGGGGGCCAGTAATTGACCGACTGGCACGAGAGGGAAATCCCCAAGCTTATCCTTTACCAGAGGGAAATGTGGGGTTGCCTGGTGGCGGTTATCATCCCTACGATTCTAGTTTTAGTGGCTTAAAGACGGCAGTGTTGCGGCTGGTGCAAAAGTTGCAGCAGCAGGGCGGATCGTTGCCAGTGAAAGATATTGCTGCAAGTTTCCAAGAGAGTGTATCGCGAAGTTTAACTAAAAGAGCGATCGCTTGCGCTGTTGACTACGGTCTTGACACTATTGTTATCGGTGGTGGTGTCGCTGCTAACAGCGGACTGAGAAGCCATCTAGCTGCCGCTGCTGGCACTCGCAACTTGCGGGTACTATTCCCGGATCTCAAGTTTTGCACCGACAATGCGGCAATGATTGGCTGTGCCGCCGCTGAACACCTTAATCGAGGTCATACCTCCCGGCTGACTTTGGGTGTTCAGTCCCGCCTTGCTATTACTGATGTCATGCAGCTTTACTAGAGATTGGGAATTGGGGATTGGGGATTGGGAATTGGGAATTGGGAATTGGGGATTAGTAACTCTCTCATTCCCCCACTTTTCCCAGTCCCCAGCCCCCAGCCCCTAGTCCCTTCATCTAATAATGTTTTGTATAGTTTCCGAAAACGGAGACTAGCAGGCAACTTTGCTCAACGCGATCTCCCGATTTCTTTCGGACAGCTGTTGCAGATTTAGCTGATTATCCTCATCTATGAGGTTTTCTTTCTGTAAAAGCTCATAAATAGTTAAACACAGTAGCATTTCCACCTGACTAACCTGTTCGCTAAGCCAGTGATGAGTAGCAGCATTGTCCGGAAAGTGGTCGATACATTCCTTGGTGTAGCGGCGAAATTCTCTCACCTGGTTCAAAATTTGTACCAAATAGCTAGGACACTCACAGGCGATCACATCCGCTGCCTCACAAATAGCCAGTAGCTGTTCGTCAGGAAACTCTGGTGAGATTTGGATTGTCTGGCTGCGATCGCTCATAATGCTTAAATCTTTGTAAACTTTTCTTGTTTAACAATTTTAGCTTGATAAAATATAAAGCTGACTTAATTTATGGGTTATCTATCTTAAGTCTGAAAGCTAAACAAAGCAAAAAGCCCAGAATTCTTGATAAAAGCATAAGAGGCAGTCTTGTTCCAAGGATAGGATTAGCGATCGCTACACCTACCCTATCTTTGGGATGGTTTATTCTTTCTACGAAGAATGAGCCGCCAGAATATTGCGAATTTGGGTAGCAACTGTCTCTGGTTGCTCCACCATCGACAAATGTCCGCAATCAGGAATTTCCATAACGTTATAACCGCAAGCCTGAAACAGCGGATGAAAGCTTGCCAGATGGCGCACATACTGGGGTTCCATCACCGTATCCTTAGCACCAGCAATGAAATAAACAGGCTGCAATAGGCGCGAAACCACTTGCGGTAAGCGGTTCACTTCTGCTTCCGTCGTCGAATCCAGCAAAGTCAAGAGCGCCGCTTCCTGGTCAGCCGTGAGGAAATCAATCAGCCGCTGCCGTCCCCAAACCCTAGCAATCGGACGCGCCACCTGCGCCCGCGTAAAGGGCAAATCAATCCCCGGCACATAGCACAGCCAACGCGGGCGCACTTTCAACAACTGCTGACCAGCAGCCCGAAACCGATCAAATGCTTCCTTAAGATAAATCCCACCGCCAGCATTGATGCAGACAACGCCCTTGACACGATCGGGGTGCTGATCTGCTGTCCAAAGGGCAATGCTACCGCCCAACGAATGACCAATCAGCCAAGCATTAGAAATATTCAGCTTTTGTAACAAAATACCCAAATCGCGGCCATAGGCAGCTGGAGTGTACTGCCAAAGGCTTAAACTGAGAGATTCTTGATTTTTCCCAGTTTTAGACAAAAGCGATCGCGTCTCGGCAAGATTCTCCCTGTTTCTATTTTTTATTGCTTCCTGCCTATGTTCTTTTGGCGGAGGTTGGGAACCCCCAAACCCTCGTAAATCATAAGATAGACACTGATAATCTGGCGAGAGTCGGTCAATTAACGGTTGCCAATACCGACGGCTTAAGAGCCAGCCGTGAATGAAGACCAAGACAGGGGTAGATGTTGCAGTGGGAGCCGTCAAATCGTAGGTGTGCCGAACTCCCAGGATTTCTATAGTTGCCATATATTGATCCTATCCTGAAGTTCCGCCTTCCTTAGTTAACAGGTCAGTCGCTAATGGCTTGTCAAAAGCCATTTACCTATTAGCCGTCAGCTTATTAAAATCTGCGCCCCAGCAATCGCTGTCGCACACTTTCAGCAATTTTCTGCCCCAAATACTCCGGAATTATGCTTTCATTAGGCCCCAATAAGTAGAGAATCAAGCGGGTTCGCCCCCGCCAGACTAGCAAGTTGGCATTGACCACCAATAAATCCTCTTGCCAGATAGCGTACATCACCTTATAAAACAAACCAGGCTGGTTGTCTGCTTCAATTAACAGCGCTGGCAGATGGAATACAGGATCTACATAAAATTCCGTTTCCACCTGTTCTAAACCAGCGTCTAGGTTAAATTCCACGGCCAGCATCTCTTCTACTTCAAAACGCCCAGCCAAAGCCTCCCGAATGGCGCGGCAGACATTTTCTGAAGTTTTGTCTGTCAGTGCTTTGCTACCACGAGACACCACAAGTTTGATAAAAACTAGCATGGGCGGGGATATCTGACCGTACAGACTGAGACTGTGGATAGTCAGCCCATAGGCAGCCAGAACCCCAAAAATATCACTTAGTAGAAAAGATTGGTTACGGTAAGCAAAATGCAAGGCACTTTTATTACCTTCAGGTTTCAGCTCAATTACAGCTCTCCTAGTTTTGTAGAGCCGATAGGCGAGTCTAAGATTTTGTAGCTGGATCTCACTGCTGACAAACTGCTCGTAAAACTGAGGAAACGCTCGATTAAAGCGCTTCAGGAGTTCCATTGTCGATGATTTTAAACCCGCTGCCATAGATGGGGGTCAAGACTCGCTTGCCAGATTAAAAGCATTTTGGGACATAGAGCCAAGTCCCTTTCACCAAAGAACCTTCTCTTCTGGTTAATCTCTCACAAATCCTAAAAAAATTACCTACGCGATACCCGCTTCCGGTAAAGTTTCCTAAGTTGGTGCCAATAGCCGTTACGGGTTTTGTTCTAAAACTCCTCAAGGTGAAGTAACTAAACAGTAGTATCATTAGAAGCTGCCCGTACATAATTTTCTTTTTTAAGCCTACTACTTAAGTCATGAGGAACTGGTGCCTTCTGCCCTTCCAACAACAGAGGTAGGTTAGGATTTAGAGAAAAGCTGCGGAGTGTGAACCCTCAAGACCCCAGTCTAACTAAAGTCTTGCCTGATTGCGCTGTACTTGCTCCAACACCGCAAGCGATGTGGATAAGCAACGCTTGTAGTGGGTTAAAAGACAGGGCAATTGTGTTATCATCTATTTCGTGATGTTTGGCTCAGATTCGCAGCAATAAGAGGTATCTCAGATACTGAAACTATCTCACTATCAAAAAGTGTACGCGATTCTGGCAATATCAATTGATTTATTAGATTGCTTCGTTACTCTCATTCGTACATGGGCATTAATACCTGTGAAGATGGGGTGATTGGCGCTAGAAGTTAAGCTTCTTTCAGCGTTAACTGGGATCAGTAAATCAGCAAGTCTCATCTGTAAGGTGGGAATTCTACCGATCGGTAGGAACAGGAAAATATAAATACCTTAGCCACACCTGCATGGGTTTTTGGAAAAGCTTGTTTAGCGGTTCTGACAGCAGCACCGCGTCGAAGATGACGCCTGGTGAAGGTTATGCTATGGAAGGTGCAGGCGATCGCACAGGCAATGGTTCTCGCATCTTTTTTAGCACTGAGCGTGACATTGACCTGTATGAACTGGAAGAACTCTGCGATGCGGTTGGCTGGTCGCGGCGACCGTTACGCAAGGTAAAGAAAGCTATTGAACACAGTTTCCTCGTAGTTTCAATGTGGGACGTGCGGGGAACTCAGCGACGGCTAGTTGGCTTTGCTCGTGCCACTTCTGACCATGCCTTCAATGCCACTATCTGGGATGTGGTAGTTCACCCAGATTTCCAAGGCAAGGGGCTGGGTAAGGCATTAATGAAGTACGCTATCAAGAAACTTCGCAGCGAAGATATAAGTAACATTACTCTATTCGCTGATCCTCAAGTTGTGGATTTTTACCGGGGAATAAATTTTATTGCAGACCCGGAAGGGATTAAAGGAATGTTTTGGTATCCAGATTAATTTGAAAATTGGTGAGCTAAAAGTCAGCAAGTACGCTATAATAAGCAAAGGTCGCTGGCGCAGTATTAGTACACAAACTAATGTACAAAATATTCAAAATGCGATCGCTCAATTTGAACGGGATGTAGCGCAGCTTGGTAGCGCGCCTGCTTTGGGAGCAGGATGCCGCAGGTTCAAATCCTGTCATCCCGATTAAAATA
Organism: Funiculus sociatus GB2-C1; assembly: GCF_039962115.1. Taxonomy (NCBI): domain Bacteria; kingdom Bacillati; phylum Cyanobacteriota; class Cyanophyceae; order Coleofasciculales; family Coleofasciculaceae; genus Funiculus; species Funiculus sociatus. The sequence continues at coordinate 60,362 of NZ_JAMPKJ010000009.1, forward strand.
AAAACCCCAAAACCCTTGATTAGTCTGGGTTTTGGGGTTTTTATTTTAGGAGAGCCGGGTCAAAGGAGTAGTGGCGTTCTCTTAGGAGGAGTATTTTGTTAATCGTTCTGGTAGCACACTTGAGAAAAAGTCAACAAGTGCTAGAAAATGAGTATGCAAGCAAACTCAAGTAATAAAAGTACGGCGGTTGGCTCCGTAGTAGTTGATAGCACAACTGAAAAAATCGCTAGATGCTGCCTAATGAACCTCTCAGTAGCCTGTAAATTGGGTATCAAAAAGGAGCTATTAGCTAGTAACCGCATTCATTACCTTACAGGGATTACAAGCGCTAGAACACCTCAATACTGCGGACATTTAAACTTACAGACTCTTCTTAAATCCGGTCATCCTGATTCTTGGTAGTAAAAAGAATTAGCGCCTCAAGGCAACCGAAATCGGAGAGCTTTCTTATAATTTTGGTGTGTGGATTTCTCAGGATCTGAGCAGCTATGTAACAATCAGATGCTGCCGTGGGAAAAAAGCGGATAACCTAGCGAAGTAGGGGCTGGAACCGAGGCGAAGCTTAGATAGTCATTGTAATGTGACAATTGGCCGTCATGACACAGCACCACTACTTAGGGAATCCTATTTTCCAGTAGAAGGCATTGAGGATGAGAATATTAGCGATCGCTAATATTGTATTGACATTAGGTGTCAGGAAGTAGTATATGGGGGATTAAAGTATTCAAAAATGGCAGTCGCCACAAAACAGCAGAACAGATACAGTTTAGTTAGAAACAAAATTTGACCCGGATGAACGGGGGCTGCTTGAAAGAGGAAACATTTCGCCTGGTCTGGACTCTATTTGGTAAGACGAGGTATCCAAAGGAAAAATTTGAGGGAATTCTGATGAAATCATTAGTTCGTTTGGGCGCAACACTGGGTCTAGTTGGCGGTATCCTCCTGGGAGGACTACCCGCAATGGAAAATCTGCGGGCGATCGCATTGCCAGAAGATCAGGTCGTAAAAAAGCTAGCTGAAGTACCCGTATTTACGCTCACCAATGCTCAAGGTGACTTCGTGGTTCGCTCGATAAAGAACGAAAACCAGACTGTTTCACAGGTGGGCTTTTTTGTCAGCAAGCAGGATGCTCAAAAATTTCTCGACGACCGGCTGAAGAAGGAGAATCCTCAGCTGGCAAACACAATGAAGGTGGTTGCCGTGTCCTTGGCAGACTTTTACACGATGGCTCAAGCCAGTAAAAAGAAGCCAGATGGTACAGTTTTTACTCTAGTTCCCGCGCAGCAACAGGTTGAATTGGCAAGAACGCTGCTGACTCAGAGCGGCCAACAAGGGCAGCAATTTAATGGTATTCCCCTCTTTGTACCGAAGTTTAAGAAAGATAATAATTATCTGACTATTCCACTGGGCAATGAGCGGTTTATTCCTTTCTACTTTGACAAACAGCAAGCGATCGCTCTCATAGACCGTTTTAAGCAAGCTGTCCCTGCTGAAGCCGCTAACACTGAGATTCAGGTAGTGGATTTGCAAAGTGTTATTCAAACCTTGCTAACCAGCAATGATCCTGGTCTAAGCAAAATTGTCTTGTATCCATCGCAGGAGTCAATACAATTTATCCGCACCCTGCAACCCGCAGCTGGGCAGAATCAAGCTCAGCCAGCAAGACCTCAACAACAGCAGCCAGCAAGACCTCAACAACAACAGCCAGCAAGACCTCAACAACCCAGACGTTGAGATATGAACGACCCGCAGTCGCCAACAGTTTCAGGTGGGGAACTCTTGTCTTGGCGCAACTGGGCAAGAGATGCGGCTAAGTCTGCTGATGTTGACCCAACTGAAGTGGACTGGCTGCTTTTAGAAGTTGCCGATGTAAATCGGTTGGCGCTGCGGTTAGATTCTTTCCAAGGCAGAACCCAGATAAAGGTAAAGCTGCCGTTATCAGTGTTAACCGAGATGTGGCAACGGCGAATTTGCGATCGCTTGCCGATACAGTACATCGCTGGTGTTACACCTTGGCGTAATTTTTCTTTGGCGGTAACTCCGGCGGTGTTGATTCCCCGACCGGAGACAGAATATCTGATTGATTTGGCAGTTACTGCTGCTGAAAAAGGCCAAGTCACCCCAAGCTTAAAGCAAGGACACTGGGCAGATTTGGGAACAGGTAGTGGCGCGATCGCTCTTGGTTTAGCAGATGGGTTAAGACAGGCAACAATTCACGCCGTCGATTTTAGCCCTGAGGCTCTTGCGATCGCCCAATACAATGCTCTTAATCTGGGTTTTGCCACTCGGATTCATTTTTATCAAGGTTCCTGGTGGGACCCTTTACATGCCCTCAAAGGCAAACTCAGCGGCATGGTTTCCAACCCGCCGTACATTCCTAGCAGTCTGGTGCCTTCTCTACAACCGGAAGTGGCGAAGCACGAACCCCATCTCGCCCTTGATGGGGGCAAGGATGGGCTTGATTGCATTCGCCACTTGGTAAAGAAAGCACCCGAATACCTGCATCCGGGCGGTATTTGGCTAATTGAAATGATGGCGGGACAAGCCGATGCTGTTGTTCAATTGTTGCAAGAAGAAGGGCGTTACTGCGACATTTCAATTCATGCCGATTTCGCTGGAATTGAACGTTTTGCTCTTGCTTATATTAAAAATTAGGAATTTTCTTGAACTGCCTATTTTTATATGGTATATTTAACTTTATAATAAGATTTTAAGTAGTTTTCTTCATACTAGAAATATGTAAATCTTTCAAAAAAAAAGGACGGATTTCCATTATCTAAATATACCATAAAAGGCCTATAGCGAAAAATAAAAAGTTAATAATAGTAAGTTAATTTTAAAGCAGAAAATCAAGATAAATTCAATCCAAAATCGAATGGCACAAGTTTCAATCGATGCCCTGATAAAAGGCGCTCTTTCTGGGTGTTTGGTGAGCTTTCCCACAGATACAGTACCAGCATTGGCAGTACAGCCGGAACACTCAGAGCTAATTTTTGCGGCAAAACAGCGGAGTGGAGATAAACCGTTGATTTTGATGGGAGCAACGCCAGCAGATTTATGGACTTTTGTAACTGGAAGTGCGGCGGAATGGGAGATTTGGCAACAAGTTGCTTTGCAATATTGGCCGGGAGCGATAACGTTAGTATTGCCAGCTTCAGAGCGCGTCCCAAGAACCATGAACCCGACTGATCCCAGCACAATAGGAGTGAGAGTGCCAAATTGCGCGATCGCTCGTAAAATTCTGGCGCAAACTGGCCCCTTAGCAACTACTAGCGCCAATCGTTCTGGGGAGCCACCCCTCGAAACAATGACCGAAATCGAAGCGCAGTTTCCCGATGTCTTAACTCTACTACCCTCGGAATTAAAGACTGAAGAATTGGCGCTTGGCGTTCCTTCCACCGTTGCCAAATGGACAGACAGTAAATGGGAAATTTTGCGGCAAGGAGCAGTTAAATTGGAAGGAACTGGGAATTAAAGACCCTTGATTAGAGATATTTTCTGATGATTAATTTCTAATTCCCCCTACAGGGTAACTTTTACCCAACCCTCAAAATCTAAAAACCGATATATTTTTATGCCCCAAGACGCTAACTCAAACTTGGAAGCCATTTTAGAGGAACTCAAGCAAACCCAACTTGCTTGTAACATGGCAACAGAAATGGGCCAGTTTAAAGCGGGTTTTTTGGCGCGGACTTCTCATGAATTGCGATCGCCCTTGAACAGTTTAATCGGTCTACATCAGCTAATTTTGTCAGATTTGTGTGACTCTCCAGAGGAAGAACGAGAGTTCATAGCCCAAGCTCAAGGCTCTGCACTTAAACTGGTAAAACTTTTAGACGAAATTATTGCCGTTGCCAAAACCCAACATGGCACCAATCGGCTAGAAATTCAGCCTGTACAGATAGCTAATGTTTTTGAGCAAGTCTATAACTTTACGTACCTGCAAGCAGCTAATCGCAGCATTCGCTTGGAAGTATCGCCCCCCGATCCAGAAATTTACGTTTTGGCAGATCCGCGACGGTTACAACAAGTGGTGCTGAATTTAGTTGATAGCGCGATCGCTCGTATGGACGGAGGTAGCATTCGAGTTTCCGCTTCTCCCTCACCAGCATCTGATCATCTCCACATCTGGATTGACGTTCAAGGGGAGGTTCCCTCCCACCCTTGGAGCGAGCCTGTGGATTTGCTCAATACCGTGAAAAAGACAGAAGAACAGGTAAAAAATCCAGACAAGCAGCCTGTAAAAGAGCCACTGCTATCAGCAGGGATGAATCTGTTAATCAATCAAACTTTGCTGGAAGTCATGCAGGGACGACTAGAAGTGGTGGCGGGACAACCAGCCGACACCCCTGCTACTTCAGCACCAGAAAATCTTATCCGGCTTCAGCTTTCGATTCCCCTCGTGACACCAGAAACTATCTAACCTGGACAGCCATAGGCTCAGCTACCGGCTGGTTATTATACAGCACCATCGTTGTACTGGGATTGCTATATTCAAATCCAATACGGGCGTAAAAGCCTTGTTGATAGGTAGTCAACAAGTAAACGCGCTCTACTCGGCTCAGGCGGGGATGGCTGATAAGTGTTTCCACTAACTTGCGTCCGAGTCCTGCACCTTGGTAGTCCGGGTGAATGATCACATCCCAGATAGTGGCACGGTAGACACCATCGGAAGTGGCTCTGGCGAATCCGATCATGCGATCGCCATCCCAGACGCTGATCGCCGGCTCACTGTTAGCGATCGCCACTTCTAAATCCTCAATTTTTCGACTCTGCGCCCAGAAGGCTGCTATTTGAAACAACTCCAGCAGTTGTTTGAAGTCGATCTTTGATTTATTGTCACAAAACTGGATATGACGGCAATCCATCGTCATCAGTAACCTAGATTTTCGTACTGGGTCATTTTACTAACCAGACAGCAGCCGATTGGTGTCCAACGTCACCGAAATTCAATTGATTTTCAGCTAATTTTGGCTTTACCTATTACCTAAATTACAACCAACGAGCAGCATCTTTAGCGTGATAGGTGAGAATCAAATCGGCACCAGACCGCTTAAAGCCAGTCAAAGTTTCCATCACCACTCGCTGTTCGTCAATCCAGCCATTTAAAGCAGCCGCTTTAACCATCGCGTATTCGCCAGAGACATTGTAGGCGGCTACTGGTAAATTGGTTGCTTCCTTCACCCGCCAGATAATATCCATATAAGCTAGGGCGGGTTTAACCATCAGCATATCTGCACCTTCAGCGATGTCAAGTTCAATTTCTTTAATCGCTTCGCGGGCATTACCTGGGTCCATTTGGTAGGTTCTGCGATCGCCAAACTGAGGAGCAGAGTCAGCAGCATCCCGGAAAGGGCCATAGTAAGCTGAAGCATACTTCGCAGCATAGGAAAGAATCGGTATATCTTCATACCCTGCCGCATCCAATCCTTCCCGAATCGCCTGTACAAAACCGTCCATCATCCCGGAAGGCGCAATGATATCAGCACCAGCCTTAGCTTGAGAAACTGCTGTTTTCTTTAGCAACTCCAGCGTCGGGTCATTCAAAACGCGACCAGACAAGTCGCCAACTTGTAAATAACCGCAGTGACCGTGACTGGTGTACTCGCACAGGCAAGTATCGGCAATCACAATCAAATCCGGCACCGCTTCTTTCACCGCCGTTGCTGCTTTTTGCACAATTCCGCAATCGTGCCAAGCGCCAGTCGCATCTGTATCCTTATCTTCAGGAATGCCAAATAGAATAATGCCTGGGATGCCGAGGTCATAAACTTCTTTCGCCTCTTCCACAATTTTGTCTACCGATAGTTGATAGACTCCCGGCATAGATTTCACTTCTTTAGCGATTCCCTGTCCTGGCACCGCAAACAGAGGATAGATTAAATCGCTTGTGGTAAGAACTGTCTCGCGCACCATCCGGCGTAGTTGGGGTGAAGTGCGAAGGCGGCGAGGGCGATGTATAGGGAACATGGCGTTTGGTGTAGTTGTTAATTGTTAAAACTGTTTTTTGCTGGTTTAAAAAGTTTATCGTTTTGTTTCCTGTAGCAACTCTATTATTTCGTAAAGTTCTGTGACATCTAGTTACCAGGCTCAGCCTGATAGGGAAGGAGGGCAGGTTCTGTCTCCCCCTAATTTTGGCAAAGTATCCTTTTTGACATCTTGCCCAGTAGGAAATAGAGGCACCTCCTACTTTTGCCACATATCCTTTGAAATAAAAAGGCACCCCGCCGGGTGCCTCTAGATTACCGACAAAACAATTAGGCTTGTGCGGTTGCCAGTTCTGCCTCAGCAGGTGCTTCAGCTGCTGCTGGCACTGGGTAAACGCTTACCTTCTTGCGGTATCTTTCCTTTCTTTCAAAGGTGACAACGCCATCGACTAGAGCAAACAAAGTATAGTCTTTGCCGACACCGACGTTTTGACCAGCGTGAAATGTAGTTCCCCGCTGACGCACCAAAATATTACCAGCCCTGACAACTTGACCGCCGAAGCGTTTAACGCCTAGACGTTGGGCATTAGAGTCACGACCGTTGCGCGTACTACCTGTACCTTTCTTGTGAGCCATAGTTTCCTCAATTTTTCTTATCTATTTACTATTGTGCTGTAGTTTTATTCCTCAGTTGCCAGAGTTTCCACAGCTTCTTGAGCTTCATCTAGCGATGTGGTCAGAGTTTCCACTGGCGCAGACTCTTCAGCATCTGGGTTTTGCTCAACCAGCTCTCCAACAGCTTCTTGAGCTTCTTCTATCGCATGAGCTATGACTTCCACTGGCGCTGGTTCCTCAGCAACAGACTCCTCTACCGCCGGGGTTTCGGGGAGTTCTGATGGGTATGGCGCAGTATCTGGATCTTCAAGCACTGGCGTTTGGGCTGATTCTTGCTGTGAGAATAGCACTGAGCCATTCATGCTGATGGAGTTAATCATCAGCTGGGTAATTTCTTGACGATGCCCTTTCTTCCTGCGGGTTTTCTTTTTGGGCTTCATCTTGTAGACGATGACTTTCTTGCCTCGGCGGTGTCTCATCACCGTTCCTTCTACAGTCGCGCCTTCGATGAAAGGTTGACCGATGGTGACATCGCCGTCGTTCTGAACGAACAACACCTTATCTATGGTGATATCCGTGTCTGGCTCGACGTGAAGCAGTTCGACATCGTAAAAGCGGCCTGGTTCGACTCTCAGCTGTTTGCCGCCAGTCTCAATAATTGCGTAACTCATGGGATAGTCCTTGGGGTTGCCGTACAGGTAGCTGGCTCATGTTTAGTAAATGACACCCGCACCATGAAGGGTGGGGCTACACAAACTAAGCCTGACGAGAGCAGGCTATGTCAGTGATGCCAGCTTTTGGAATGTCTCAACCTGATCCGAGCAGGAATAGACAGACAATCTACTATCATCGTTGATTTTTCTAGTTTTTGTCAAGAACGCGATCGCGCTTTCTCCAGAAAATATGAGAAGTATCCAACTGAGGGCAGATGCTTAGTAGTTGAGTTATCTTCGACTCATCAGGACGGAGAGTAGCGATCGCATGATTACAATCAAGCAGATTTGGCAGTGGTTGAATACTGATATTCGGGAATTAGGGAAACCCGGAGATGTAGCTGAGACGGGGACAGAGATTACTAAATTTGCGCTGGAATTCGCAGTGGCTTTAGGTTTATTCTCTGCAACTGCAAGCCCTGCTGGAATTGCTATAGCGGGGCTATCAGGGGCGAAACTAGCGATCCAAGGCGTGAGGCTGTACCGCAAAAAGAAGCGTCAAGAGCTATCCCTAGAGGAATGGGTAGCGATCGCATCTCCTCTCGCTTATCTAGAAAGCTTTAATGAATTGGTGCAAAGTAATGACTTATTACAGCAAATCAATTTACAACCAGCCAATCTAGAGCCAGCAAGTACAACCTCTCCCGCAAATATCGCCCAACAGCAAAGCGTAAAACTGGGAGAATTTCAACTAGATGAACATCTCGCTAGAAATGTTCTCACCTGCTTCCACGAATCGGAATTAGCCCAAGTTTTAAATCAGGTTTTGTCGAACCAACTGCAACAAGCAGGGATAAATAAGTACGACGCTGAGGTTTTAACAGCTTGGGTAGCTTGGAAGACTCATCAACACCTGAAAAAAGCCTTAGAAGATGCTGATGATTCTGTCAGACAACGGGCGGAATTGTATCTAGCTGGAAGGCGACAAGAATCGGAAAAATACTACAGTATCAATACTTATTTAGATGAACAAATTGCGACTAAGCCCCTAGAGCCAGTATTTGATGAGACTTTCACTTTCAAAGATATTTACGTGCCGTTGAAGGTACAACCAGTGAATCTGAAGAAGGGAGAGATTGATAAGGATGCAGAACCAATTGAGCTCGAAAGCTGGGCAAAGGTGATGCTAGCAGATGCCCAGAAACAAGACAAGGTGATGTTTATCCAAGGGGGGCCGGGAAGAGGGAAAAGTGTTTTTTGTCGGATGTTTGCCGACTGGGCGCGGCAGCATTTACATCCAGTTTGGACACCAATCTTGATTCGGTTGCGGGCTATTAGGACATTTGAAAAGAGTTTTGAAAAAACTTTGCAAGCAGCAGTAGGTTGTAATTTTTCCGTAAAAGATGATGGCTGGTTAACCGATAGAAATACCCGATTTTTATTTCTGCTGGATGGATTTGATGAGTTAGTGATGGAAAGAGGAACCAGCCAGGAATTAAAGGATTTCCTCTGGCAAATAGAAAATTTCCAAGGTAGCTGCCAGCGAAATTCTGAAAAAGGACATCGGGTTATTATTACAGGCAGACTCTTGGCACTACAAGGTATCGAAGGAAGTATACCTCCCAACATGGAACGAGTGGAACTACTGCCGATGGATGACGAACTCCAGCAGCAGTGGTTTACCAAATGGGAAACTCAAATTGGAGGTGATAAAACTTTAGCATTTCAGCAATTTTTGCAAGATACACGCTGTCCGGATCGGGTGCGGGAATTAGCAAAAGAACCGCTATTGCTATATCTATTGGCGGCGATGCACCGAGATGGCAAATTGACGGTGGAAATGTTTGAGGGTGCTAGCGGTGTCGGGGCAAAAATTCTGATTTACGAGCAATCTTTAGAGTGGGTACTGACCGAACAACGTAAAAAATGGCTGAATCGAGAGCTAACCGGACAGGAAACGGCAGGGCTGCGACGCATTTTGGCAGAGGCGGGATTGTGCGTCGTGCAGTCCGGTGGGGAATGTGCCGAGATGCAAACAATTGAGTCTCGTTTAACTGACGATGACAGTGCAATGAAGTTGATTCGCCAAGCTAGAGAACGACACGGAGAGGATGCGCTGAAAAATGCTTTGGCGGCTTTTTATCTCCAGCCTGCGGCAGCTGACAAAGGCGGTTCGGTGGAGTTTACCCACAAGAGTTTTGGGGAATTTTTGTGTGCGGAACGACTCAAAAAAAGTATAGAAGACTGGACGCAACCGGGAAAAAAACCGCAGGAGTTTGAGATATCTATCGACAAAATGGACTGGGAAATCTACGATTTGTTTGGCTATGGTGGGCTGACACTAGAAATTGTGGAATATTTAATGGCTTTATTAGCTGCCAGTAAGGAGTTTCAGCCAGTAGAATTATTCAACCGATTAGAGGATTTTTATCTGCGTTGGTGCGATGGTGAGTTTATCGATGCACCGCCAGAGAATCTGCCTCAGGAAAAGATGCGGAAAATGAAGGGGCAAACGCAAGATTCCAAGTTGATCGGGCAGCGACAGGTAGATGTTTATACAGGGCTGAATGTCACTATCTTGCTCTTAGAGTTACACCGCTATGCCCAGTTAAACGATGACTTAAAAGACAAAATTGCTTTCTTTCCCTGCGGTGAAAAAGATACTGATAGTTTTGATAAATATCGATTGCGTCGCAGCATCGGTTACAGCGAATGTATCGGTATTAGGGGCTTTATAGAAACAGTTTGGCGATTCCTCAGCAGCGCAAACCTCAGCGGCGCAAATCTCAGCGGCGCAGACCTGTGCGGCGCAGACCTGTGCGACGCAAATCTCAGCGGCGCAGACCTGTGGGACGCAAGTCTCAGCGGCGCAGACCTGTGCGGCGCAGACCTGTGCGACGCATACCTCTGTAACGCAGAGGTATGCGAAGCAAATCTCAGGGGCGCAGACCTCAGGGGCGCAGACCTCAGCGGTGCCTACCTGTGCGACGCAAATCTCAGCGACGCAGACCTCAACGGCGCAGACCTCAACGGCGCAGACCTGTGCGGCGCAAACCTCAACGGCGCAGACCTCAACGGCGCAGACCTCAGCGGCGCAGACCTCAGCGGCGCAGACCTCAGCGACGCAAACCTCAGCGACGCAGACCTGTGCGGCGCAGACCTGTGCGGCGCAAACCTCAGCGACGCAAACCTCAGCGACGCAAACCTCAGCGACGCAAACCTCAGCCGCACAAACCTCAGCCGCGCAAACCTCGAAAACATTTCTTGGGATAAGTATACGAAGTGGGAGAATATTCGGAATTTGGCAACAGCCAAGAATGTGCCAGAAGCTTTAAAGCAACAGCTAGGATTGAGTTAAAGTTATCAATCACCCTTATTTTTCGTGGTGGATAAGGTGAGTGATCGCCTCACCTCATCTCACGAACGCGATCGCCTAGCGTTCGGGCGAAGCATTCGGGGTATTAATCTACCCTTTTCCGACAAACTAACTCACCCGAATGCTTCGCCCTTACATGGAGAATGCGATCGCCATCTCTTCCTCTGCATCTCTGCCGTTTATCAAAACGCGATCCCCCGTAAGAAATGTTAAAGCCCTTCCCTTACATGGAGAATGCGATCGCTCTCTCTTCCTCTGCGTCTCTGGCGTTTATCAAAACGCGATCCCCGGTAAGAAATGCTAAAGCCCGTACATGGAGAATGCGATCGCTCTATCTTCCTCTGCATCTCTGCCGTTTATCAAAACGCGATCCCCCGGAAGAAATGCTAAAGCCTTTACATCGAGAATGCGATCGCTGTCTGTTCCTCTGCATCTCTGCCGTTTATCAAAACGCGATCCCCCGTAAGAAATGCTAAAGCCCTTACATGGAGAATTCGATCGCCCTCTCTTCCTCTGCATCTCTGCCGTTTATGAAAACGCGATCGCATCTTAAGTCAGAAACAATTCCCGAATTCCAGCACTGCCAATTTCCACCGCCAGTGCTGCTAGAAGAAAACCTAGAAGTTTAGTAATGATAACTGCCCCTTCTGGCCCGATCAAGTGGTCTACGCGAGCAGACAGACGCACAATAAACCAAGTCACGAGCATAGCAGACACAATACCTACCACCACGCTTAGATGAGCATCAGGAGACTCAGACATCAACAGCATCACCGCAGTCAGCGTTCCTGGCCCCGCCAAAAGCGGAAAAGCTAGCGGAGTAATTGCCACATCCCGCGTTTCATCAACGACAGGTGTATCCAGTTCTCCCTGGAGCATTTGAAGGGCAATTAACAGCAACAACAGGCCCCCAGCTACCCGCAAAGACCCCATGCTGATTTCTAAATATTTTAGAATCCATTTACCGCCAAAGGCAAATAGCAGCAACACCCCCGTCGCCACAATACTTGCGCGGTTCACCACATTGTCTCTTTGCTCTGATTCCATGCCCTTAGTCAGGACTAGAAATATCGGTGCATTGCCCAAAGCATCTGCCAAGACAAACACAGCAACAAAGGTTTTGACCAGAACAGAGATATCCACGATTGAAGTTTACGAAATGTTTCCTCAACCGTAATGCGATCGCTCTAAAATTTCCCCATTCCGAAGGTCGATCTAAAACTAACAAGTCAGCAGCCTCCAGCCCCGACTAGCGATCGCCTGTTTCTGATTTTTTTACCTTAGCCGCCCTGGATCTTCTTTCGCATCCCAGCGCGTCTACCTGCGGTTATATTTCTCTAATCTTTTCCTGAAGAAGCAGCCCAAACAATCGCTTACCTCATCTCACAGAAGCGATCGCCCTGTTCTTCTCTCTTCCTCTTGCGCCTTGCAGCCTTTCTCTAAGACATCATCACTGGTCATTCTGGTGGGCGATCGCTACTCGCCAGTCATACCAACGCTGCAAGACGCTTTGAGTGCAGCAATTCCCGCGACTCTTGCCGTACCCGACCTTCCATCGCCTCTTTCTGTAACGTAATAAAAGCCGTAAAGTCCTCGAAATCGTACTTTGTCTGTAAAAGTTGACGTAGCTGATCTTCTGCTTCCACGGTTAGATACCCAGTCGCTAAAGCTTGTTGAACAATTTTACGGATTAGACTCATAGTTATTCCCATCAGAACACGCGAATTTCCTATACAGCATTTTAACTGAAGACCAACCTTGCTTAAGATTTGTTTCGCTTTTCCGGATAGATAGACCCTATATCTATCCAAAGGAGTAGGCTAAATATCTATATCTAAAAGCTAGATTGTCTGAACTATCACCTTATTACTGGCCATAGAGGCGGCAAAGTAATAACATATATTTCTATGTTCCCAACATCACCAGCATTTAGGCTGATTTAAATAATCCACGAGAGCCACATGAAGTCCTATCTTGCCGCCGCCATACAAATGACTAGCTTGCCAGACCTGGAAAAAAACCTGGTACAGGCAGAAGAACTGATCGATCTTGCCGTGCGGCAGGGTGCCGAGTTAGTGAGCTTGCCAGAAAACTTTTCCTTCCTGGGAAAAGAGGAAGATAAGATTGCTCTTGGGGATGCGATCGCCACAAAGAGCGAAAAATTCCTCAAAACAATGGCACAGCGCTTTCAAATTACCATCTTAGGGGGCGGGTTCCCGGTTCCCGTTGACAGCCAAAAAGTCTATAACACCGCCCTGCTCATCGATCCTTCAGGGCAAGAACTCGCCCGTTACGAAAAAGTGCATCTATTTGATGTTAACTTGCCCGACGGCAACACCTACCGAGAATCTAGCACAGTTATGGCTGGCACTCGCATACCGCCAGTTTATCCCTCAAAGCACTTAGGTAATTTAGGACTCTCGGTGTGTTACGATGTCCGTTTTCCGGAACTTTATCGGCACTTGGCGCAGATGGGAGCCGACATTTTCTTTGTCCCAGCTGCCTTCACCGCCTACACTGGCGCATACCACTGGCAAGTATTACTCCAAGCCAGAGCAATTGAAAACACCTGCTACATTATCGCCCCAGCCCAGACTGGGCAACACTATGCCTTGCGGCAGACTCACGGACACGCGATGATTATTGATCCTTGGGGTGTTATTTTAGCGGATGCGGGGGATGCACCGGGGGTAGCGATCGCAGAAATCAACCCCTCTCGCCTCGAACAAGTCCGCCGTCAGATGCCTTCCCTGCAACATCGAGTTTTCATGTAACTTCTCCTTAACAATACTGGCGATATGCGAATAAAGCTGCTTGCCGCCAGTATTGTTGAATGGAAAAAGTCCCGCGAAGTGTTAACACCCACACTTTGCACCTTACTGACCAGGCTTTTTTGGCTTAGTAGTATTTTGGGTGCTAGTATTTTTCGGGGCGCTTCCCTGCCGTCTTGCGGGCTTGCCAATGTTAGAAGGCTGAAACTTTTTCTTAGTAGCCATAAAAATAACAAACTCTTGAAAAACAACGATATGCAGTTCTACAAGGTTGCTCTGGTTGGTTCCTGAAAGTTTGCCAAGCCACTCTTTTGATATACAAAAACGGGTAGCTAAAAAGCTACCCGCCAAGGAAAATTTTCTATTTTAGATTGGCGATTAACCCAAAATCCAAAATTTGCTTAGACAGTCAAAGCCTTCTTGGTGACAGCGCTCAACTCGCCTTTAGCATACTTAGCAGCGAAATCATCCAAAGACACCTGCTTAATTTTGGTGCCTTGACCAGCTGCGCCAAATTGCTGATAGCGATCGCCACAAACCTTCTGCATATACTTGATAGAAGGCTTGAGGAAGTGGCGGGGGTCAAACTCCTTAGTATCTTTGGCAAGGGCTTCGCGCACTGCTGCTGTGATAGCCAAGCGGTTATCAGTGTCGATGTTCACTTTCCGAACACCGCTCTTGATACCCTTTTGAATTTCTTCTACAGGTACACCGTAGGTTTCTGGAATTGTACCGCCATACTGGTTAATCAGAGCCAGTAGGTCTTCCGGCACAGAGGAGGAACCGTGCATCACTAGGTGCGTGTTCGGCAGACGGCTGTGGATTTCTTCAATGCGGCTGATAGCCAGGATTTCCCCAGTCGGCTTGCGGGTAAACTTGTAAGCACCGTGGCTGGTACCAATAGCAACCGCCAAAGCATCTACTTGAGTTTGTTCCACGAAGGCAACGGCTTCGTCTGGGTCAGTCAGCAGCTGGTCGTGAGAGAGAACTCCTTCCGCACCGTGACCATCTTCTTTGTCACCCATGCCAGTTTCCAGAGAACCCAAGCAACCCAGTTCGCCTTCGACGCTAACGCCGATGGAGTGTGCAACTTCTACCACTTTCCGGGTGACTTCGACGTTGTACTCGAAGCTGGCTGGAGTCTTAGCATCTGCTTCTAAGGAGCCATCCATCATGACGCTGGTAAAACCGTGGCTCATGGCAGAGTAGCAGGTAGATGGTGAATTACCATGATCTTGGTGCATGGCAATGGGGATGTGGGGGTAAGTTTCCACTGCCGCTAAAATCAGATGGCGCAGAAAGTTTTCTCCAGCATACTTGCGAGCGCCGCGAGAGGCTTGCAAAATCACGGGACTATTTGTTTCATGGGCAGCCTGCATAATTGCCTGGATCTGCTCCATGTTATTTACGTTATAAGCAGGGATGCCGTAATCGTTTTCGGCCGCGTGATCCAACATCAGCCGCATTGGTACGAGCGCCATAATATATGATCCTCCTAGTTAGTGGTCGTCAAGTTAATTTGTTCTAGACGAGCGAAATTATTACGATAATCTTAAGATAGTTTACCAGTCTCTAGGGAATTATCTTAGTCAATTCATAGATTATCCCTAACTACAGCAACTATAAACTTGTTTTATATACCAAGCGCGAGAAAGTAGAAAATTCTTTTTTCTGCCTTTTGTCTTTTTATATTTGTTTTTATATTTATATGGGTCGCCCGGGATTCGAACCCGGAACTATTCGGTTAAAAGCCGAGTACTCTACCGTTGAGTTAGCGACCCGAAGAAATTTGTGTTTTTCGCACCGTTCATAACGATAACACGAATTACTAGAAATGCAAAACTTTTTTCAGACAAAATTTATGGCTAGGCGCACAAGTGTCTCCAAACTGGCTCCTGGTTCCAGGTGAATTAGTTGCTCACCAGTATTTAGCGCATTGCGGGCCGCACTCCAAGGTTCTATGCAGTAAAAATCTTTGCCTTTGACCGTCCAGAAGACAAAGGTGGAATAGTTGTTGTCCCAGTTGAGGGTCAGCTGTAAGTGACGAGCGCGATCGCTAACTGTGGCAGAATTCCCACTAAGCTGTCGAAAAGCAACATCAATTTCATCAGCGTCTAAGTCAAAGGCACCAGTAAACGAATGGGTTTGGTGGGTGCGCTGATCCAGGTATTCCGTACCGGGGATTTCAAAGCTTAGTTGAGTCTTTTCCGGTGTCCAGAAGTAAGGATGCAAACCTGTGGAAAAGGGCATCACTGTCCCTGAGTGATTGGTGTAGCGCTGTCGAATTTCTAGCGTATTGCCCAACAGAACGTAGGTGAAGGCGAGTTGAAAGTCAAAAGGGTAAACGGCGCGTGTGGAGTCGTTGCTGTTTAGGATAAGGGTAAGGCTTGCTTTGTCTTGAGTCTCTTGGTCAGTGACTTCCCAAGGCTGTTCGCGGGCAAAGCCATGTTGCTTGAGATGGTATGACTGACCGTTGATAGTGTATGTATTTTCGGGTAAATTCCCGCAAATCGGAAAGAGAATCGGAATCCCACCTCTGACACTCAAGTCTGGATTGGCAAACCGCTCTGCATCTAGGTAGAGGATTTCCTGACCTTTGAGACGTAGGCTGGCGATAATGCCGCCTCGTTCGGGAACAACCTCTAGGTGAGATTGGGCGGCTTGGTCTGAGAGGACATAGGTTTTGTATTGCTGCTGCTTAATGGCGATCTCAAACACGGTTTTGTTTTCCCACTTATCGGGTGATCAGCTACCAGTCTCAAACTTTAACAAACTTTTATACCCATCCTCATTAAGTTTATGCCTTTTTAACAGTTGTTCTTCTAAGCTGTCACTAAGAGATGGGCAATATATTTTACTTCGGTCAAACGCTGGAGTCTCCATGCACAAATCAGCAAGAGCGAACAGTCAATCAGTAAACCCTCAAATAGCTCGCCTTAGCTGTGACGCAAATCACAGGTGAATACCGCCTAAAATCACACTTAATGACCGATTTCAATCAATATCCACGTTTGAAAAGTATTAGATACTAAGAATACACACTCGAAGGATGCACGCCTACATCATGATTCGCACACTTGTACAATCGGCTTTCCAAACAGGTTGTCTCAGCGTTGCTTCAGAGGGATTGATTCGCCAGGTGCTGGTAAACAAATGCTACCAGTCATCGGATTTAGATGCTCTTCATGCCCTTTATGAGGCAGTGGATGCAGGTCAGATCAAAAGAGAGGCGGGTGCGGGTGTGGCAATGGTATCTTTAGGAGTCCTCGCTTTCAGACCCTTAGCAGAGGGCTGCAAAGCGTCTTGATTAATTTATTCAGGGATGCCGCAATACCGGAAAGCTACATATATTGATATATTCATAAAAATTTCTCCGTTCTAGCCGCCGACTTTGCCCAAGAATTATTAGAATGATTAATAAGAACTACCAATTGCAGCTTAGATGCGCTTCTTGGAAAAAACGCGAGTAGTAATGTCAAAATTGATGGCTGCCGCAGCTTGACTTGTTTCCCGTCGGTGCTTTTCTCATCAGTAACCTTCCATCTACTCTACTCAAAGCGCTTGCGTGAGACCCGCAACTATCGTAATTCAAGTTTTTCTAGTCAGCCAATGACCTTGAACGAGGATGGAAGCGAGCTTTTAAGAGAAGCAACTTGGCGTCTAGGAGCTTGTAGCTGGGGAGTATTGTGAAATTACAATCTTAAATACCACAGGATTCAAGCTAAACTTTGAGATTAAATCGGTAACATCATTTAGAACCCTCACTTTGAATTTTTGTCCTTACCCTCAATTCCCACATATTCCTAAAAATCGGCGCTGGGCAGACCAAAAGGCATCCTCGCCAGCCCAAAAACTGGATTTCCAGCCTGAACCTGGAAAGGAAATCCCACCTGCGAGATTTTGGAGAGCGAGTTGGAGGAAAAATTCTTTTTCCCTCTCCCTGTCGGGGAAAAATCCATATCCTCAAATTTGCTTCAAGTTTCGAGAATTTGGGGAAAAGTGGGTAAAGATGAAAAGTGGAACTTGCCAGAAGTGGGGCAGTCAAATCGTATCAAGTTGGAAAGAAGTTGTGTACCCAAAAATTGGTTCACAGGTTTCTTACGGATTAAAAACTTATCAGCTCAGGAGAAGCAACCCATGCTACACCGCAAGATTTATCAACTCTGTTGCGATGGTCGTGAGGTCTGTATTTTCTTGCGGGACCAACAACGCTGGATAGAACGCGCTCGCATTCTTGACATTGAAGGAGATTTAGTAACACTCCGGTATGAAACCGAAGAAGAAGATGAAGTTTGTTCTTGGGAAGAAATGGTTCGCTTGGAAAGCATCGGTGCTGTAACTCAGAAGTTGGCTTCAGTACCGCGAGGGAATGTGGAACCTCTTGTATCTGACGATTGCCCAGAAGCTGAGCAGATTCGTCCGAGTTTCCCAGACTCGAATCCAGATTAAACAGTTAAAAAGGCAAAATTTAACTTTTCAATTTTGCCTTTTTCACAATGAAACTCGAAGCCACCACCATAATCAGTACTCGGACTTGGTGGTCGTTACTTCACTCTTCACGACTTTCTAAGTCGGTATCAGAGGGTGTAGCGGCGGGATGCGCCGTTTCAAAAACTGGACAGTATCCCTCCGGTGTCACCTTAAAACCATAGAGGGGCGAGTCCTGGTTCCAACAGCGTTGCCCCCGTTGGTGCAGGCAATTGCCGCAGCATTCAATACTCAGGGGAACTTTGGCATCGCTGCTCTGACTAAGTAGTTCCCGTTGGGACAAGCCGCGCAATACCAGTTCTTCACCCTGCCATCGGGCTTCTACTAAACCAGTGTCAGAAAAGTTAGTAAAGCGGGGGTCTAGAGCGATCGCTTCTGGTAAAGTAATTGTCACCACAGCTCCCAATTCCGACAGTTCCCCTTCATAGCTGGTTTCTGGTGCCGCAGGTTGCACAAACGTCTCGCCTATCGGGAGTTCTACCAACGTTCCCGCGCCTGGAGAATGCAAGTGGTAGCGGTTGTGTAACTCCTCCAAACCAGTTAAATCAGCCAAATAAGTCGGGGAGCCGTGAACAAAAATTACGTGCTGCGGACGGAGATTATGGATCAACTGGGTGGTTCCCAAACCATCCGAATGCTGGGCCAGTAAATAGTCCTGAGCAATCAGTGCTTCGCCGCCAGTAATGAGGCTGTAGGGATATGGCATTGCCATGTTCCTACGTTGCTGAGGTTGTAATAATACCCAAGGCCCGGTGCCTGGTTGACAGTATTCCCTTAAATCATGACTTTCATCGGTGAGGACGATACAGGGAGACTTTCCAATTGAGGAACGCTGTTCTGAAGGCAACCGGCGCACACGAGGGCGCACCCGCTCATCCCAAAATAAAGATTGATGTCGGGCAAAATTTTGTACTGATGATGGGAGAGAGGGTAGCAGTTCCAGATAGGCATCGCAGCCAGCTGCAACGTTGCCATCTACCCAAATGTCTAAATTTTGACCAGTGAATAGGTGGTGACTCCGCAACAGCATTAGGAGTTCTTGCCCTAGCCCTAAAGTCGGGACGGGCATTAAGACAGATTTCGCCCCAGCGATCGCTTGATTAATTCGCTCTGCAAGGATGTTTTCTTGGTTTCGTCTGTGGGGATGACGTGCTGTGCCATAACTGCCTTCCACAATTAGCACATCAGGCTCTAAGCCGCGCAGAGCTTCCAGGGGCAAACCTTCCACCAGCCGGGAATTGGAGAGAAAGAAGTCACCTGTGTAAAGTAGCGAGTAGGTGCGTTGTGGAGCAGTGTAGGTAAGCAATATTGCTGCAGCGCCTGGTAAATGCCCGGCTGGGAACAATTCCGCCGCTAGTCCGGTTTGGAATTCCACAGGCGATCGCATCGGCAAAGCCTGACACAATTGTGGAATATCCTTAGTATCTACCTCTGGCCAATTCAGCGGCAGTAGTTGGGTTGTCACCTCACTGGCGTAAATTGGCAACTGTGGGAAAGCCTGACGTAACGCCAGTAACCCACGAGCATGATCCGAGTGTGCATGGCTGCACAGCACCAAATCTGCTGGAGGATTTCCTGCTTTCAAAAGCGGCGAAATATCCGCCAAACCACAGTCTAAAAGAACGCGGTATGGGCCCAACCGCACCAGCAAACATACCCCTTCGTCGCTATGACCAACGCCATAGGGCAAATAGGCTAGATCATCGTAGCCGTGAGATGATGCCGGGGGAGCTTGACTCATTATTCGATTGATATTTGCAATTTAAAATTGTGGATTCCGACTCAATCCAAATCGGTTTAAAATCCAAAATTAATTAATGGGCAGAACCGTTTCCATGATAGTTGTCTGAATCGTAGAATCCATTCTTGGTGCCAAAAAACAGGCACGATACAGTAAAAAGAATTGTTAATGCCACTAAAACCAGTTTCACATCCATTTGTTTTTATGTCCCCTAAGGCGTAATTAAGTATATTTACGATGAATTGTATCAAAAATAATCAAGTTGTAGAACTTTCCTGGCTAGAACGTCCATCCACGGAAGTTGCACCCGACCTAATTGGCTGTACGCTGGTACGGCAAATGGCAGACGGAGAAATTATCCGGGGGCTGATAGTGGAAACTGAAGCTTACGGAGAAAACGATCCAGCGTGTCATGCCTATCGGCGGCGAACTGGGCGAAACTCGGTGATGTTTGGGGAGGCGGGACGAACTTATGTTTATTTAATCTATGGGATGTATCATTGCCTCAACGTTGTGACAGACCGGGACGGCGTTCCTAGTGCAGTATTAATTCGGGCTTTGCAGCTAGAGTCATTACCCAGATGGATAAATGAGCGCGACCGAGTAAAACCATCACGAATTGCCGCTGGGCCCGGTAAACTCTGTCGCGCCTTGCAAATTGACAGCACTCTCAATGCACAAGTTCTACAACCCGGTCAACCTCTGTGGTTAGAACATCGCTCCTCAGAATTTACACCCGAAATCGTCCAGACGACTCGGATTGGTTTAACTCAGGGGATTGATTTGCCTTGGCGGTGGTATCTGGGAAACTGTCCGGCTGTTTCCAAACTCTAGAGATAAATTTCCTGTCCTTGGTCTGTGAAGCGGACATCTTTAATCTTCCACGCTTGATTACTAATCAGCGTTTTTCGCAAACTGCCGAATAGAGCGAATTGTTCGCAAGTTGACAAAGAGACAAACTTCCGTTCTTGATTGGGTGCCAGTCGCAAATCAACAGTAGCAACGCCACTTTTTTGATTAACCTTGACGCGATACCCAGCTAAATTGAAGTCGGCTGTGTCCCTTTCTTCCAAAACTTTACCAACTGCTGCTGCTACTGAATTTTTATCTGAGACAGCTACTTTTTCTGGCACTAATTCCTGACACTGATTATCCGGTTGGTAGATGGTGACAGTGATGGTGGTTCTTGAGGTCGTGGTAGTAGTTGTGCTAGCAGCAGTATTTGAAATTGTTGTTGGATTAACTGCGTTGTCTGTTTTGCGGTTGGTAGGAGTAGTAGTACAGCTACTTAGGTTGAGAACGATTACTCCAGTTAAAAGCGGGGCGATAGATTTTTTTATAAGTTGCATAATTTTTCAAACTTATATTTGGTATTTGGATAGATTGGTGCGATCGCGCCAATTGTGAAATGCACCTTGAGGGGATAGCATATATTTACTGGCATTGCTTAGCGATATCAGTGTAGATTTCTGCGGAATTTATGGACCGAAGTCCATTAGGTGACAGTAGTAAACTCCTCTAGCGTCTGGTGGGCGATCTAGTCTTTGCCAGCGCGTGGGGAGACTAGGAATAGGAAGGAAGAATGCTCACTCAAGAAGGACGTGTTGCACTGGCGGATATTGGCGACTTAAATCAGCTAAAGTCGGAATTGAATGGTTTGCCAGCGGTAGATGTGGGGGATTACATTGTAGAATTGCCTCCAGAAAAGCGGGCGATCGCATTCCGATTACTGAAGAAAGATCCGGCTATTGATGTATTTGAATATCTGCCGCCAGAGGTGCAGGAAGAATTGATTAATTCGCTGCATGACAACCAGGTGGTGCAAATTGTCGAGGCGATGCGCCCTGATGACCGGGCAGAATTGTTTGATGAGTTGCCAGCTGGAGTCGTAAGGCGGCTTTTGCAACAACTCAGCCCTTCGGAACGGCAAGCAACAGCGAGAATTCTGGGTTATCCAGAAGGTACTGCTGGGCGCGTGATGACTACAGAATATGTATGGTTGCGGGAAGGCTTAACGGTGGGAGAAGCCTTAAGCAAAATCCGTCTGAGTGACGAAGATAAGGAAACAATTTATTACGCCTACGTCACAGACAACAACCGCAAACTGGTTCGGGTGGTGTCTTTGCGGCAGCTGTTATTTTCAATTCCCGATGCCCTGATCCGTGATATTGCCAGCGATCGCGTTGTCAAAGCTACTACGGAAACGCCCCAGGAAGAAGTCGCGCAACTAATGAAGCGTTACGACCTGATTGCAGTACCTGTAGTTGACCGCGAAGACCGATTGGTGGGGATTATTACCATTGACGACGTGGTGGACATTCTAGAGGAGGAAGCAACCGAAGACATTCAGAAACTCGCTGGGGTGAGTGGTGGTGATGAAGCCGCTTTGTCGCCTCCCCACGTTACGCTTCGCAAGCGACTGCCGTGGTTGTTGGGTAATATTGGTTTGTATATTGGTGCGGCGAGTGCGATCGCGCCCTTCCAAGGTGTAATTTCGGTTGTGCCAGTTCTTGCGGTCATCATGCCGATTTTGTCCAACACCAGTGGCAATGTCGCTATTCAAGCTTTATCAGTGACAGTACGCGGACTCGGTGTAGGTGAAGTGACACCGGAAGATACGTTAAAAATTCTCCGCAAGGAAATCTTAGCGGGGTTGGGTACGGCTTTAGCTTTAAGTTTTGCCCTTGGCATCCTTTCGTTAATTTGGTCGCCGCCAAATGACCGATGGGTGGCTTTAGTTGCCGCAATGGTGATGGCTGTTAATGTTATCGTAGCCGCGACTTTGGGAACTTTGCTGCCAATGGGTTTGAAGCGGGTTAACCTCGATCCAGCTCTAATTAGCGGCCCGTTATTAACTACAATGCTGGATGCAGTGGGATTTTTGACCTTCTTATCGCTGATCTCGGTTGCTTTGAGGGTAGTAGCCCACAATTAAAAATGTAAAATTAAAAATTAAAAATGAAAGAACATATCTTGATTTTTTAATTTTTAATTTTTAATTATTTTTCTGATGCCTACTACCAATTGGACTCGTCACCACATTCTTTCCTTGGCAGATTTTACGCCAGATGAATACGACACTGTGCTGCAAACTGCTGCCAGTTTTCAAGAGGTGCTTTCGCGGCGCACGAAGAAAGTACCAACGCTACAAGGTCAGGTAGTCGCTAATTTGTTTTTTGAATCTTCTACCCGTACTCGCAGTAGTTTTGAACTGGCAGCAAAGCGCCTCTCTGCTGATACGCTGAATTTTGCAGCAGCAACGTCTTCTTTGACGAAGGGCGAGACAATTCTGGATACGGCGAAAACCTATCTGGCAATGGGTGCGGATATGATGGTGATTCGCCATCGGGAGGCGGGAGTGCCGCAAGCGATCGCCTTGGAAATGGATCGTTTGCGATCGCGGGTAGGTGTCCTCAATGCTGGTGATGGTCAGCACGAACACCCTTCCCAAGCACTCTTAGACTTGTTTACCATCTGCACTCTTTTAGACCCAGGCCACCCGCGACTCGAACTCCTCAAAGACAAAAAAATTGTCATTGTTGGCGATATTCTCCACTCGCGGGTAGCCAGATCGAATATCTGGAGTTTGACAGCGACAGGCGCAGAGGTTCATCTAGCTGGGCCACCCACTCTTTTACCCCAGCTTTTTGCTGCCTACGGTAGCCAGGGACTTGAGGGAGAGGCAATTCCCCAATCCCCAATCCCCAATCCCCAACGAAAGCTATTTCTCCACTGGGATTTAGAACCAGCTTTACAAAATGCCGATTTTGTGATGACGTTGCGGCTGCAAAAGGAACGCATGACTCAGCATTTGCTGCCTAGTCTGCGAGAATACCATCAACGGTATGGGATAACACGCGATCGCCTGAAACTCTGCCAACAGAACGTTAAAGTGCTGCATCCAGGGCCAGTTAATCGTGGCGTGGAAATTAGTTCTGACCTGATGGACGACCCCCAGTTCAGTTTAATCTCCCAGCAGGTGACGAGCGGCGTTGCCGTTCGCATGGCACTACTTTACCTGATGGGCAGCGGTAAATCTTAATTTGTGGGTCAGCATCTTGCCATCCCCTCACTGTTAATATTTTCATAGGCTTAGGGCGCTGGATCGATCACAATAGATCCAGTTCCTTGCTCAGGATTTCAACTTGATGAATGGTGTCACCAGTCTTTTAAACACTCCCACTCAACACCACAAAGGAGACAACTTTGCCATCTCCTTTGCTCCCTTGTCACTGGAAGAAGTTTATGCCTTAGGAGATGACCCAGGTAACGGTGCCATTGTGGTGATGAGTGGAATGGTTCGCAATCAAACCGATGGTAGACCAGTAGTTGCCTTGGAGTATCAAGCTTATGAGCCGATGGCTTTACAAATCTTTAGACAAATTGCCGCTGATATCCGCCAAACATGGCAAGATGTCAATCGGGTTGTAATTCACCATCGCATCGGACGCTTAGAAATTGGTCAAATCAGCGTGCTAGTAGCTGTGGGTTGTCCTCACCGTTCGGAAGCCTTTGAAGCCTGCCAATATGCGATTGATACCCTAAAGCACAACGCTCCAATTTGGAAAAAGGAACATTGGGCGGATGGTTCTAGTAGTTGGGTGAGTATTGGTGCTTGCGAAACTCAACAAGAGGGTTGCTAAGTCGCTAATTGGCATTTGTTGCAAAACTTTAAGTTTTCAGGTGTCGTAGGTTGCAGTTTGTAACTATTGCTTTATCTCCGGAAAATTATCCTTTAGACTGAGTTGCAATTCATAAATTTGAGATAAGCAGGGTTAGATAAATGCCAAATCTGCACTGGCACGATTATTTACTTTTCGCTTCTTTAGTTGCTAGTATTGCGGGACTTTTTTTACTATCTGATGGCGACTCAACTCAAGCTTCTGAGCTTGAGACAAGTGAGCAAATGCTGTTATCAATGAGCTTTTCTTACTGGATAGTACACTGCGTCATGGTAGGTATCCTGAAGCTTTGGCATCCTGAGTGGGAAATCTTATCAATTAATTTGAGGTTGACGGCTGCTTTTTCTTACTTGTTGACCTTTTCTTGCATACTGTCTCTCCCGCTACACAGAATGTCAGTACGTCAAGTAGAGTAATGTCAAGTTTGGATTTTCAATTGGTTCAAAGTATTAGGTTGTTAAGCGTGATTAACGCATTCTATAAATAGAAGGAAACAGCCACTCAATTGAATCTTGTCAAAAAAATCACCCCATTTCCAAGAAACTTGGTAAAAATATGGGGTGATTTTAACTTAATGAGTTTAGGCTAAAATACTACGGACAACGACCGACATTCAATGAGTTTGAACTAGGATAGCCGTAAGAAATCCATCCGGCAACCGGGGCGGTAATTTGTACCCAAGCACGGCGATCGCTATCGTAAGTTAAGTCTGGAGGACTCTTCGCGAGAGTAACGCGATCGCCAAGTCTGATTCCACCAACTCTGGTGCCAGTTTTGTTGGGGCCACTACGAATAGCCAAACCCTCACTTCCTCTGTACGTAACTACGCGACAGAGGCTGGAAGGTTGAACAGGGGGAGGATTGTTTGCTCCAGTGCAGGGTTTAAGGTATTGTGCCTGTACGTAACCCGTAGCAGGCGCATTAATGGCAATCCAACCAGCACTACCATTATCTGCCAGAGTAACTGTTTCGTTGGGAGCTAAGGTTCTAATCGTTTGACTCGTGGTTGAACGCTGTGCGTAGACAAAAATCCGCTGATTAACGGCGCGGCACTGTCCCACAAGTCCCTGTGCTAGTAGCAACTCGCCCTGAGGCTGAATAGAATTTGGTTGTGATTCTTGAATAGAGCTATATGTGGTGCTGTTAGTGACCGCAGTGGCGGAGAGATTCAAGCCCCCCGCAGCGGTTAATCCGACAGCAAACAGGGTAACAGGCATTGCCCAGTGGCTCTTTGTTTTCATACGCTACACTCCTCATCTCACCAAAACGTTTGTGTTAGAAGCTTCCACATCGAAAAGCATCCCCGCAGTCGAGACTTGTTTTTCATAATGGTTGACTGATTAGCTGGCGCATTTCTATCAACCCGTCCCTACATCACTAAGCAATAGGATAGTTAAGTTCGCGGAAGCTTCTTAGTCAAATAGCATACAGAAAAATTAGTGTTAAATACATGAAAAAGGGGAATATTGTCAAGCGGTGTGCGGGAAGTGAAGTTATTGGGTAGGCTCGTGTGGAGCAGGCAAGATGCCCGCCCTACAGTAGTTCAGGGCTTACGCACGTCAACACACTGTAGGGGCATGGCATTGCCATGCCCCTACGACAGAATCAGCCATTCACTAATTAACTGCGTAAGTCCTGTAGTTCAAGACACATTTTTTCCCAACTTCAAAAATTCACCCGGACATCAGCCAAACGGCGATTCCGTCCCACCGTGAGAATTGCCGAAGCTGGACGACGAGCTAAGAAAGTTTGCAAGTCTTGAACTCCCCTAAGACGACGACCATTAATAGCAATGATTCTGTCTCCGGGTCTGATTCCGATATTCGCAGCAGGCGAGCCTGGCTGTACCCCCAAAACTACCAGTGTCCCTGTATCTACAGTCACACCCAAGCCACGAGTTGAAGGCACAGACGGACTTTGAGCGGTAGTAATCGGGGGAGCGGTTCGGTTACGGTTTTGTTGAATAAAATTTCTGGCAACTGTAGCACTGGTAGCGAACCCAATCCCCGTATTGCCTCCGCCACCGGGACTGAGAATGGCTTTGTTGACACCGATGAGTTCGCCCCGTGAGTTAAGCAAAGGTCCTCCGGAATTGCCCGGATTAAGTGCTGCATCCGTTTGTAAGTCGCCATTGCGACCAACACGGCTTAAGATACCTGTTGTCAACGTTCCCGACAATCCAAAGGGGCTGCCAATAGCAAAGACGCGCTGACCGACTTGAATGCTTGCGGGATTGGACAGCTTGACACTGGGGAAGCGATCGCTCGTATTCAATCTTACTAGCGCTAAGTCATTCGGTCGGTCAGTAGCAATTACTTGCCCGGTATAGCGCTTGCCTGTAGTGGTACTGACGCTCACCACACCACCTCTGGCGCTGCGAATAACGTGATCGTTAGTTAAAACCAGCCCTTCTGGACTAACAATAGTGCCAGAACCGGAACCTCTCCCGGTACTGATAGTGACTACCGCCGGACTGACAGTGCGATAAACATCAATGCTAGTTTGTTCTTCACCTTGAGCTTGGGCAAGAATCGTGGGAACGGGAACACTGCTCACGGCAGGCGTATTGAGCAAACAAAGGGAAGCAGCACACAACAACCAGCGCTCAGGTTTCATGACACTCAAAGGTAAGTAGCCGAATTTAAGAGGGATGACTCCATAAGATTGATGACGCAAATAGGCTGAGCGTGTTTCCTTTGTACGGATGTGTAGATTGCGGCTACTGCCCATACCACGCTGTCAGCGCCACCGCAAGGGCATCTGCGGCATCGTCTGGCTTGGGAATATAGTCTAAATTTAATTCCCGCGCTACGGCTTGCTGCACTTCTGACTTATCAGCATTACCCATGCCAGTAAGCCCCTGCTTAATCTGTGCTGGCGTAAATTCAACATAGGGGATACCGTGCTGGGCCAACACTAACACCATTATCCCCCGCGCTTGAGCCACCAAAATTGTGTTCCCCATCCGATAGAAGAACAATTTCTCAATCGCCACCAAATCGGGTTCCCACTGATCCAGCAAAGTGTGCAAATCGTCGTAAATTGTGCGGAGTCGTTCTCCCATCTCCGTTTTGGCGGAGGTTTGGATAACACCAAAATCCAGCAATGTTGCTACTTCTGGCGCGGTTTTTACTGGGCGCTTGGCAGCAGGAAGATTCGCCACAGCTAAGCAGTCAGGTGGTTTGCAGAGAATTACGCCAAATCCTAATGTGGCAAGTCCAGGGTCTAATCCTAAAATTCGCTTTTCCATTTAGCCAAGTTTACGGGATAAACCAAGCGAGCTGCCGCCTAAAATGGCGACTCAAGCTGACTTCTGATGCAATGTTTATATTAGCTCCCTCTAATTCCTGATTTTGCTGCTGAACGTCGCAAGCGTATCATAAGCTCAGTTAAAAATTTGGAGACAAACTTTATTAGTTTCGTATGTCACATCCCAAGAAGCTGCAAAAAATGTATTCTGATGGGCAAAGGCTCCCTGTTGCTCTTTAAAAGTGGCAACTTAGACACAAGTGTGCCAGTCCAATCAACTCGTAGAAGCGATTTATGGGAGCGTTCCTATTTCAGTGATTTTGCGCCCTTTCTCGTTAAAGTCGAATCTTGCCTTCGTGTTCCCCAGGAATCAGCAATGTCAAACGCTATTTTTAAACAAGCCTTACGCACCCTGAGACAAGAGTCGCACATCCCGTGGGGTTTGAACTCCAGAACTCCCCACCGAGTCAATAGCTGGTTTAAATGGTTGGCTCCCGGATTGTTGGTAAAACGTTGGTTGGTGATTAGTGCGGGTGGTGTGCTGCTAACCACTTTGGGTTTGGCAATTTGGGTGAAGCTGACACCGATTTTTTGGTTGATTCAGTTCATTGGGGAGCTACTGGAAACGATTACCACCATCCTTCCTAACTATGTGTCTGGCCCGATTGCGATCGCTTTCGGGGTGTTTTTGATTTTTTTGGGGCAAACTCGCTCTATGGGAGCGATTACCTCGGTGCTGAAGCCCTCATCAGATGAACAACTGATTGATGTGCTGTTAGCTCATCGTAAACTGAACCGAGGTCCAAAAATTGTCGCAATTGGCGGCGGTACGGGGCTTTCTACTTTGCTTAGAGGATTGAAGCACTACAGCGCCAATATTACGGCTATTGTCACTGTGGCAGATGATGGCGGCTCTAGCGGTCGTCTGCGGCGGGAAATTGGGGTGCTACCTCCTGGGGATATTCGCAACTGTATAGCGGCTTTGGCAGACCAGGAGAAGTTATTAACAGAACTGTTTCAATACCGCTTTAAGGCTGGGGATGGTTTAGTAGGTCACAGTTTTGGTAACTTGTTCTTAACGGCGATGAGCGATATTACTGGAGATTTGGAGAGAGCGATCGCTGCTAGTTCCCAAGTTTTAGCTGTGCGGGGACGGGTGTTACCAGCAACATTGAGTGATGTTCGTCTCTGGGCAGAATTAGAAGATGGGCGGCGGATTGAAGGAGAGTCCAGCATCACGGAAGCGGGGGGTAAAATTAAAAAAATTGGTTGCATTCCCAGCAATCCCCCAGCCTTGCCCAAAGCTTTACAGGCAATTCATGAAGCCGATTATATTATCATTGGCCCTGGTAGCCTTTATACCAGCGTGATCCCGAATTTGTTAGTACCGGAAATTGCCGCAGCGATCGCTCAAAAACAAGTTCCGATCATTTACGTCTGTAACATTATGACCCAGCCAGGGGAAACCCAAAGCTACACTGTCTCAGACCACATCCGCGCCATTGACGCTGCTTGCGGTCAACAATTATTTAACGCCGTCCTGGTACATAAAAAAGTTCCCTCTGCTCATACTCTGATTCGATATGCTCAGGAAAGTTCTCATCCGGTTTTTTTAGACAGAGAAGCTGTAGGAGAGTTGGGGCGAAGAATTGTTCTGGCGAATGTGATGGATGAGGATGAAGAAACAGGTTATGTAAGGCACGATCCTCAACGTCTAGCTAGGATTTTGCTGAGGTGGTATAGTCGCGCTCAAGGGATAGAGTTAGGAGTTGGAAGTTAGGAATTGCAAGTAATTTCTCTACTAGATGCAACAGCTACGCGATCGCTGGGCGTAAATCTTGGGCGATCGCTAAGTGCTGGTAGTACGATTTTGCTAGAAGGAGACTTGGGTGCTGGCAAAACTACTCTCGTTCAAGGCATTGGTGAAGGCTTGGGCATTATCGATCCAATTGTTAGTCCCACCTTCACCTTAATTAACGAGTATCGAGAAGGACGCATTCCTCTGTATCACCTGGATTTATACCGCTTAGAACCTACCGAAGTGACAGCGTTAAACTTGGAAACTTACTGGGAAGGCATTGAAGTCCCTTTGGGCATTGTCGCCATTGAATGGGCGGAACGTTTGCAGTATAAACCGTTAAACTTCTTGAGCATCCACTTAACTTATTCAGCTGATAATGGTCGTCAAGCTGAACTTGTCCCAGCAGGTGCATTTAATTTGGGGTCATTAAAGATTTAAACGCTCTAGGTAGCAAAGGTAAACGCAAAGAACTTTGCCTACCTTTGCGTTTACATCTTGCCTTTTAAAAAATTACACGGTAGGCATGATGCCTACCGTGTCAACTCTTGTTGGATTATTATTTAACTATAATTACAAGAGTTTGTCAAGCCGTTTCTGCGAAAAAGATTGACTAATTTAAAAGTTAGAAATTAGCAAAAACATAAAGCTTGACCGCGGACTTCTGTATTAAGTTTTCCTCGGTCGTAAACAACCTGACCGCCGACAATAGTCACACCAGTCCAGGCAGTGAGGTTCCACCCTTACAAGGGGTTCCAACCACATTTGGTAAGTAATTCCTCGAGCAAAACAGGACGGTAACTGTTCAAATCAACAAAGATTAAATCGGCATCATAACCAGGAGAGATCGCGCCTTTTTTTTTGGGAATATTATAAGCTTGGGCTACAGCCGCAGACATCCAGTTAGAAACTTGGACAACACTACAACGTCCCTGCATAGCAGAAGTTAACATCAGCGGTAGAGATGTTTCAACACCAGGCATTCTCGAAGGAGTATTGGGGTAGACTTGGGCTTTTTCTTCCAAAGTCTGGAAAGCATGATCGGTAGCGATAAAATCAATTACACCATTGAGAAGAGCTTGCCAGAGAACTTCGTTGTCATGAAGCGATCGCAAAGGCGGATTCACCTGCGCCAGTGTGCCAATTTTTTCATAAGCGCTAGTGTTTAGCAGCAAATGTTGCGGTGTTACTTCCGCAGTCACCCAACTCGGTTTATCCTGACGCAGTAACTGGGCTTCCTCAGCTGTAGACATATGCAAAATATGTAACCTTCGCTGGTATTTTTTAGAAAGATTTAACGCCAGTTGCGTAGCATTAAGGGCAGCTTGATTATCCTGAATTTGGGAGTGGATTGCCGGATTGTTGATCCCGGCAAATTCCTGACGACGTTGATTAATTCGGGCTTGATCTTCAGCGTGAACCGCAATTAAGCGATCGCCTTGTGCAAAAATGGACTCCAGCGCCGTATCCTGTTCTACCAACAACTGACCGTGCATCGATCCCATAAAAATTGTAATTCCAGGAGTCGGATGCGCCTCTAAAAGATCCAGCAAAATTTCCGCCGTTGCCCCAATAAAAAAGCCATAATTAACTAAGCACTTTTCTTGCGCCCGCCGCAGCTTGTCATCCAAAGCCGCCTGCGTAGTTGTCAGAGGGCGAGTATTAGGCATCTCCAGAAATGACGTTACCCCTCCTGGGCACAAGTGCAACTCGCAGTAAACAAGTCTTCTTTGTGTTCCAACCCCGGTTCCCGGAAATGTACCTGCGGATCAAGAACTCCCGGCAACAAAGTCAGACCCGAACCGTCTATTTCTTTACCAGAGTCATCTCTTGGGATTTCTGACGCAACCTGGACAATTTCCCCGCCACGAGTTTCGACATCCCCAATTAAAAACTCACCATTGGGCAGAAGAATGTTAGCGTTGCGGATAAACAGAGGAGCATGGCAATCAGTGGTTTATGCAATCGTCAAGTGAGCGCGAAAAGTGTATGCTGTGCTTAGACTTTAGCGCAATAAGGCATTTTTTTACTGGAGCCGAGGAAATTACGGTAAACACGCCAGCCAAATATTTTTAATGATGGCAGGATGTATTTAGGCAAAATTTAGACAAAAT
This sequence comes from Funiculus sociatus GB2-C1, assembly GCF_039962115.1. Taxonomy (NCBI): domain Bacteria; kingdom Bacillati; phylum Cyanobacteriota; class Cyanophyceae; order Coleofasciculales; family Coleofasciculaceae; genus Funiculus; species Funiculus sociatus. The sequence goes on from NZ_JAMPKJ010000009.1 coordinate 91,776, forward strand.
ATAGGTAGAAACATTGTTTTCCTTGATATAAATCATTAGATGGGTAATCCGTTATATCCCTTTGCTTTGAGTGATTAACCGTTTATGACTGACGTGCAGAATCAAGAACCAGACAGCAAAACCCAACAACAAGTTGAAAATCCCTTTATAGAGGGAATTAAAACGATTGGGCTTAGCGCCATTTTAGCCTTTGGAATTCGCTCTTTTGTAGCAGAAGCACGCTACATCCCTTCCGGATCGATGCTACCAACGCTACAAATCAATGACCGTCTGATTATAGACAAGGTTAGTTACAAGTTTACCTCTCCAGAACGGGGAGACATTGTAGTATTTAATCCCACCGAAGCCCTAGAAAAGCAAAATTTCCACGATGCCTTCATTAAGCGGGTGATTGGTATACCGGGAGACAAGGTAGAGGTGAAAGGGGGACGAGTTTATGTCAACGATCAAGCCTTGCGGGAAAAATATATAGACGAACAGCCTAATTACCGTTATGGCCCAGTGAAGGTGCCACCTAACGCTTATTTGGTACTTGGTGATAATCGCAACAACAGCTATGATAGCCATTACTGGGGTTTTGTCCCCCGCGACAAGATAATTGGTCGGGCGATAGTACGTTTCTGGCCTTTGAATCGCGCCGGAGAAGTGGATCAGTCTCCAGTTGATTCCTCGGATAAGTGAAAGGGCTAATGGCTAATGGCAAAAGTCAGCCCTGAACTTTAGTTCGGGCTAATAGCTAAAGTCATTTAATGACTGGGTAAATGTTTCAACCCGTTAAAACGGGTTTAAGTTTTAAGCCTAAAATTTATTTAAGGCTTTTGCCAGAAGCCTGAGGGCTAATTGTTCATTTATATTAGCTGTGATTAGCCGTGACTCCAATTTTGGACGACGCGACCCTGCAACTGTTGACCTAGCCAGGGAGTGTTGAGTGAGAGGGATTTGAGGTTTTGCCTCTCGACTTTCCAAGTTAGTTGGGGGTCAAATAAAATAATTTCAGCGAGTTGACCAGCTGCGATCGCAGCTGGTTTTTGTTGTAAACACTGGGCGGGACGGGTACTCAAAACCCGCCACAGTTCTAAAGAACTCCAGTCGCCATTCTCGACCAGGATGTGCCAAAGTAGCGGCAAAGCTAACTCTAAACCAATCGCGCCTGCTGGTGCTTCGGCGAAGGCGACGGTTTTTTCTTCGTAAGTGTAGGGAGTGTGGTCAATAGCGATCGCATCAAGTACCCCACTCCGCACACCCTCAATTAATGCTGCTTGGTCAGATGGGTTGCCCAGAGGTGGTTCCAGACGTAAAGAAGGATTATAACTCCCCACATCCTCAGCATTCAGCAGCAAGTGCATCCAAGTGGTACTCGCCGTTATTGGCAAACCCCGCGCCTTAGCATCCTGAATTAGCTTAACGCTGCGACCTGTAGAAACGCGCATGATGTGGACGGTCGTGCCAGTGGATTCTACCACTTCCAACAAAGCAGCCAGAGCAGATGTTTCCGCGATCGCGGGATTTCCTGGCAAACCAAAACGAATTGAAGCCGCACCTTCTCGCATCACCCCATTGGTAGAAAGATGGCGATCGCAAGCCCACAAAGCCACTGGTTTTCCTAGAGGCTGAAGATATTCCAAAATTCTTCGCAGCAGCGCCAAATTCGATATCGGCTTACCATCAGCAAAACCCACCACTCCAGCCGCTGCAAGTTCTGCCAACTCTGTCATTTGCTGGCCTTGCACACCCAAAGTTAAAGCACCCCAAAATCCAATTTTCGATTGTGGATTTCGGATTGTGGATTGTTGAAGATAAGCTAAACCAGCTGGGTTATCGATAGCTGGCAATGTGTCCGGCAAAATTGTCAACCGGGTAAAGCCTCCAGCCGCCCCCGCGGAAACAAGCGTTACTAAGGTTTCCCGTTCTTCAAACCCAGGTTCACCGGAGTGGCTGTATAAATCCACCAGTCCTGGCCCCAGCACCAATCCACGACAATCCCGCACCGATGTTTCTGCGGGATTTGCAGAAATTTGAGTTTCGATTGCTTTTATGTAACCATCCGCAATCAGAACATCGGCAATCTGGTCAGTTCCAGAAACAGGATCTATTACCCTTACTTGTTGAAGTAGTTCACTATTCATATATGAGTACCGAGGGCTAAGGACTGAGGACGTTGTTAATTCTGTTTGTTCTCAGCCCTCAGTCCTGAACTTCTCAGTTGTTTACAAACCACATCTTGCACCAGTTGCAATAACCCGCCAGAGATTTTTCTGGCTAATAGCGAAAGTTTTCTTAAGACGAATGGCATTGACTTATGCCCTGAACTAAATCGGCAGACCCAAAGCTTGTAACCCGTTTTAAAGAGTTGAAAGACTTATTCAGTAAGCTTTCGCTTACTTTAGCTTTAAGCCGGAGATAAATTTCCTGGCTCAATTAAGCACCATTCCTCTTAAGACGACTAAAGGCTTACCAGATAAAGATTTCAGTCTATTTTAATAGACTTTCGCGATTAGCCAGAAAATTTATTTTTAGGCTGGTTTTGAGGCTTATTGAGAATGGTGCAAGATTCAATTACAACGCACCAGCAGCCGTTTTATCCAGAACACCTCCCCCTAAGTGAGTTGTGATATTCATCGCTTGCAGCACTGGTATACCATCCGGGCCTTGGGGATAATCGATTACGGTGACTGCCCCATTACCCTGCTTAATGCTCCAGAAATTTTCTGGCTTTAAACCTAAAATGTGACAAAGCAAAACTTTGTTAGTGGCATCGTGAGCCACCACTAAACCAGTTTTTGGCTGATCTCCAGAATAAGATGCGATCGCCATTTGCCAAGCGGCTACGCTGCGTTCCCACACCTGCTGCAAATTTTCTCCCTCTGGCATCTGCACGGTCTGGGGGTAATCTCGCCACTGTTCCAACATACCTGGGTACGTTAGCTCAATTTCTTCCTCAAATTTCCCTTCCCACAGTCCGTGACTGATTTCCGCCAAAGGTGGCTGTAGTTCAATCTGGACATGGGGATGATATTTGAGAATAATTTCCGCTGTTTCCTTGGGACGCAGCAGTGGACTACTAACAGCAAAGTCAATTTGCACATCTTTGAGAAATTCAGCCGCTTTTTCGGCTTGTTCTCGCCCATTGTCGTTAAGCGGGACATCAATTTGTCCCTGAAAGCGTTTCTGACGATTCCACTCAGTTTCGCCGTGGCGTACCAGCAACAAACGTAACCCCTTATGTCCCGGACGAAAACTAGGCAGAGTTTCGCCCACATGAGCAGTCAAATTCATCGACTCTAATTGAGCAGGTTTGCCCCAGCCATCAGCAAAATTTAGTACGCTGATGCCACAGTTCGACTGCTGAATCGAATGGTAACGCTCAGGTGACATAGCGATCGCATTCGCAATCAAAGCTCGATTGATGCCGTTATGCCCCACCAATAAAATAGTTCCCCCCGCATGGCGCGGGAGAATTTCCTGCCAAAACTGTCGCGCTTGCGCGTAAAGAGCTAAAACTGGAAAATGTTCCCTCACGCCCTCCGCTTCCTGTATCATCATTCGCAGTTCGTGGGGACGTTCCTGCCAGCAGCGATAATCTTCGGAAAATTTCTCCTTCACCTCAGAAGAAAGCATTTTCTCCCAAGCAGGCAAATCGATTTCCATCAGCTTATCTGACGCTTGTAAGGGCGCAGGTGTCGCCAAACAGGATACGATTACCTCTGCTGTCTGTTTTGCTCTTTGTAAGGGACTGGTATAGATTGCATCAAATTTTATGCCACCTAGAGCAGCACCAAGTTGACCAGCAGTGACACGACCTTTTTCGGTCAAAATTGATTCATCACAGCGGCCCTGAATTCTACGCTCAGTGTTATAGCTGCTCTGACCATGACGCACGAGAATGACACGAGTATTCAGGGTAATATCCTCCGCGAATCGATTGTAGATTTTAGATTTTAGACACCCCCCTTGATAAGGGGGTAGGGGGGATCGGATGCAAGGATTTCTCGTTTTTGGGCTGCTGCCTGAGAACGAGTTGAGCAAGGCTGCTGCCTCAATCAGTGAACAAAAAAGGTTCAGGAGAATTTTAACCTGTTCGGGACACGTCGCTAAGATATTCTCCAGAGGCGACACGATACTAAATGTTTATAGGAGAACGCATGACAATTAAGCGGTTGATTTTGGGGTTGCTGACAATTTTGGCTATTGTCCAAGTTGCCCTGTCCTTGCAAGGCAGCTGGAGTCAGCCTCAGATTCAAAGTCGTTTGGAATTGTACCAAACGAATCTGTTGCTGCACGCAACCGAGTGGCAGCCGGAAAATTCCGGTGGCTCAAATTTGACGACCGCCCGTAACGCCATCTTGGGTGACGAACCCTTAAAAGCTGCCCAAAAGCAGTATCAGGATGCACTTTCGGAGGATAAAAATACCCTCGCAAAGCTCCAAGGGCAACTGAAAAAGCTGCAAGTTGAAGCTGATACAGATCCAAATAAATTGGATCTGCAGCAATTACTTTTGTCAATAGACAAGTTAAAAAAAGTGATTGATGAGCTGTACTTGCGAGTGGGAATCTTACAGGTGCCAGGAGAAACGGATGCAGCGATCGCAACCTGGAAAGAGACGGGTGAGCGATCGCGCTCTCAAACGGCTAATGTTTTGATCGGGCTTTGGAGCAATCCCCCGCGCCTGTTGCCAAATGCCCAGGAGCAAATTGAACAGCATTTAGACGGTTGGTTCCGCTATCGCGCTTTAAGCAAGCTGTACGAATTACAGGAGCGAACAGAGGCGCTTTCGGCTCTCAAAGCACAAGAACAGGAAATAGCCGAACAAGCAGTTTTTAAATTAGCAATGGTCGCTACAGTGCCGCTTTTCGGGGTAATTGTCGGCATAGGATTGCTAATTTTTCTGTTAGCTGGACGATTGATTAAGGGAAAAGAATCCCTTCTGGCTCACAATGGCGATGTTAAATGGACAACACCCTGGAATGGGGAAACTATCTGGCAAGTGTTTGTTGTCGGCTTTTTCTTTATCGGTCAATTTCTGCTGCCGATCTTTTTCAGCTTACTGCCGCTAAACCGAGCCAGCTTCGATAGTCGGACGCAAGCTTTGTTCGTTCTAGCTACTTACCTATTTTTGGCAATTCCGTGTCTTTTAGTGCTGTATTTCTCCATAAAACCATTTTTTCCGCTGCCTGAAGGTTGGTTTCGCTTTGATTGGCGGGGAAACTGGATTTTGTGGGGATTGGGAGGCTACTTGGTAGCGCTACCGCTGGTGATCATAGTGTCGCTGATTAACCAAAAACTATGGCAGGGACAAGGCGGGAGTAATCCGATTCTCCCAATTGCCCTAGAGGGACGGGATAGCGTGGCACTGACGATATTTTTCTTGACGGCGGCTGTGGCGGCACCGCTGTTTGAGGAATTTTTGTTTCGCGGGTTTCTGTTGCCGTCTTTGACTCGTTACATGCCAGTGTGGGGCGCGATCGCGGTCTCTAGCTTACTATTTGCTGTTGTTCACCTCCACCTCTCGGAAATCCTGCCTTTGGCGACTTTGGGGTTTGTTTTGGGTACAGTTTACACGCGATCGCGCAACCTCCTCGCCCCCATGCTCCTCCACTCTCTCTGGAATAGCGCCACCCTTGTGAGTCTCTTCATCTTAGGCAGTGGCTCTACATGATGCTTTGTGCTTTATCTGCGCTGGGCGAATCGTTGACCCAACCAGGGGCAAGTAACTTAAAAAAAATTCACAATTTTTGCTCCAAGACGCGGACTTTCGCCTAACCTCAAAATAGAGGCGCTAGATTAATCTGGCACTCTTGGTGTCGCGGTAAGTCCCAAATCTATGCAAGTTTCGACCAAATCTGTAGTTGCTACCCCCGAATCGTCGGTAGAGACTATTACCCTCGACGTGGGGGGAATGAGATGTGCAGGCTGCGTGAAGGTTGTAGAAAAGCAGCTCAAAGAGCATCCAGGTGTCATTTCCGCCTGCGTCAATCTGGTGACAGAAGTGGCTGTCGTAGAATGCGAATCTGGCGCAGTAGATCCAACAGCTTTGGCAAAGCAGGTGAGTGACGCTGGATTTCCCACCCAGTCTCGCGTAGCTACTACAGGCGATGGAAAAGAGGCTTTGAGTCCAGCCCAGCGACACGCCGAGGAAAATCGTAAGCAAATGTGGCGCTTGGTAGTTGCGGGTGTGCTGATTCTCTTCTCCGGAATTGGTCATCTTGGGCAACACTCTTTACTTTTGCCGCAGTTGTTACTGCTGACAAATATTTGGTTTCACTGGGGATTAGCAACAGCGGCGTTGCTGTTACCAGGGCGCGAAATATTACTAGATGGCTGGCGAGGTTTGCGGCGAAATGCTCCCAATATGAACACGCTGGTGGGATTGGGAACCCTGACGGCATACACAGCAAGTTGTGTGGCGCTGTTCTTCCCCCAGCTGGGTTGGGAGTGTTTCTTTGATGAGCCTGTAATGCTATTGGGATTTATCTTACTGGGGCGCACTTTGGAGCAACGGGCAAGAGGTCGTGCGGCTGCGGCGTTTGAGGCATTATTAGCATTACAGCCAAAAGTAGCTCGTTTGATTGCCAATCCAACTAATTTGGGCAGAGGAGCAGGAGAGAAAGGCAGAGGAGCAGATTTATCAATCCCCAATCCCCAATCCCCAATCCCCAATCCCCAATCAGAAGTAGAAATCCCAGTCGATCAAGTCCGTGTGGGCGAGTGGTTGCGGGTGTTACCAGGTGAGCAGATCCCAGTCGATGGAGAAGTGGTAGCTGGGCAGACGACCGTGAATGAGTCGATGCTGACGGGGGAGCCTGTACCAGTAATGAAGCAGCCAGGGGACGCGGTGGCTGCGGGGACGCTCAATCAGTCGGGAGCGATCGCTATTAAGGCAACTCGTACTGGCAAGGACACGACTTTAGCTCAAATCGTGGCATTGGTGGAAGCAGCCCAAACCCGTAAAGCACCAGTACAACAGTTGGCGGATACGGTGGCGGGTTACTTCACCTATGGGGTTCTAGCAGCTGCGGCTTTAACGTTCCTATTCTGGTACTTTGTCGGCTCTCAACTTTGGCCTGATGTCTCCATATTGCGGGTTGTTGGCATTGATAACCATGCCACAATGCACCACGCTCTCAGCAACCACTCACCAATGTTATTAAGTTTGAAGCTGGCGATTTCTGTCTCGGTCATCGCCTGTCCCTGCGCTTTGGGCTTGGCGACACCCACAGCAATTCTAGTAGGGACTGGTCTTGGGGCAGAACGCGGGCTGTTGATCAAAGGTGGGGACGTGCTGGAACGGGTACACCATCTGAATACAGTGGTATTTGATAAGACGGGAACGCTAACGACTGGTCATCCTACGGTGACAGATTGCTTGCCAATAGGAATCACCCCAGAAACTCTTCTCCTACTAGCGGCGGCGGCAGAAAGTGGCACGACACATCCTCTAGCAAAGGCAATTTTGGAGGAAGCACATCGGCAAGAATTAGCAATTCCCCCGGCTGTGGAGTTTTATACGGAACCGGGGTTGGGGGTATCGGCTTTAGTAGATAATTCGCGGGTTTTCTTGGGTAACGCTGACTGGCTAACTAAGCAGGGGATTGCGATTAGCGATACAGCGACGGATCGCACTTTATCGCTATTTGCTGCCGGGAAAACGGTGGTTTATGTGGCAGTGGACGGTAATTTAGCTGGGTTGATTGCTGTAACCGATACCCTGAGACCGGATGCGAAAGCTACGGTGGAGCGATTGCGTTCAATGGGATTGCGGGTGATGCTGCTGACTGGGGATAGGATGGAAGCTGCTGTCGCGATCGCATCTCAACTAGAACTGCACCCTGATGACGTTTTGGCAAACGTCCGCCCAGAGGCTAAAGCCACCGCAGTGCAACAGTTGCAAACTTTAGGACAACGAGTGGCAATGGTTGGCGATGGCATCAACGATGCTCCGGCGTTAGCACAAGCCGATGTTGGAATTTCTCTCCAAGGTGGGACAGATGTTGCTATTGAAACTGCCCAAATTGTTTTAATACGCGATCGCTTATCTGACGTGGTGCAGTCAATCCAACTCTCCCGTGCCACCTTCAACAAAATTCGTCAAAATCTCTTCTGGGCTTTTGCCTACAATACACTCTCATTGCCCGTTGCTGCTGGCATCTTACTACCAAGTTTCGGCATTGTTTTAGGCCCATCTGCCGCCGGAGCATTGATGGCATTTAGCTCTGTAAGCGTCGTCACCAATTCGTTGTTACTCCGTCAAAGCCTGAAAAATCAGGATTGAAGTTTGTCCGGAGTTTGTAGGTTATCGGTTGTAGTCATTACGGGATCTCTAATAACTACAATATGATAGGGGGAACATTGTAACCCAAAAGCACTATCATGCCTGCTGCAACTTGACAATACTGGCTTCAAAGGTGTAGAGGGTGTTACGCTGGAGTCCGGACAACATCAGCCATAGCTACTCTTGTTTTCCTCAAGATAATATCTGGTTGCTGGTTGTCAATCCGGGTGCAGGCACAGGCGCTTACCCCGCCAGTTGAAGATGGTGCCATTGTTAGTTGAAGTAACTGTTTTTTCCCAACCAACCGCTCTCTCTAAACTATTTTTTCAATGCCTTCAAAACTGCATCTGAACCATTTATTGATTATTGAGGATGATCAGGGACGCAAGGAGTTTACCTTAGAAAAGCCTGAATATTGCGTTGGCAGAGACCAAAAATGCGATATTCGGCTATACTCACAGTTTGTATCCCGTAGGCACGCAACTTTAGTGCAAAAAATGCGTGGGGATGGCTCCTATTACTACAGGATTGTCGATGGCGACAAAGGCAAGCCTAGTGCCAACGGACTGTTGATTAACGGGCGTAAACTTCAATCCCACGATCTTGAAGATGAGGACGAGATTGTTTTTGGGCCGCAAGTACGGGCGAGATATTTCCACTTGAAGAAAGAATCAATCCCGACGGGGCCTCCCGATGAGTGGGACATCACTCTGATTAGCCCCAACATGGTAGGCGAAGACGAAACTTAAGCTCTTCACATCGAAAGCTCAACCTCCGGCTCCCAAAAGTGAGCGATCGCCTATCCGGCTACGCTTTCAACCAGTTGCCAATGGCGATTTTGGGCGATCGCCTGCTGCACCTGGTGGAACATTTGATGACAGTGGTTGTCAACCTGGAGGGGCAATTCTTCGTTTTTAATCACAAAATTCATCCGCACTTCTTGCTCTGTGGCGGTAGATTTATCAATCAGCACCTCGACCGTCACCAGCTTGGCAAAGGAGACGTGGCCTGGTATTTCCCTCGCCATCAGGTAGTCTCCAGTGTTGTAGATAATATCGAAATTGCAGGACTCCAAAACTTCTATGAGCACCTGTTGGAGACGCTCAAGGGGAACTGCAATGATAAATGAACAGGTATAGCGAGCCATTAAATAAACCCCCGAGTCATATCCCTAGACCCTCTCATCATACCGAACCTTAGTTTAGGGTCATAATAAGTATGCTTTCTTCTAAGGCTAGAGCCATTAATAAAGCTTTTATCAGCTTCTAGCATACCAGTCATCTCTCCGGAAAGAACCAGAATAGGACGGAGGGCTGAATGTAAAAGGAAAAAAGTGCTGTGATGATGAGAATTGGGTAATGCAGGGCAAGCTGATTGTGTTTGAGGGAGTCGAAGGTAGCGGTAAAACCACCCAGATACAGCGATCGCGCCATTGGCTTCTGGAAAGGATGAATCAAAAGCCATCCAACGTTGTAGTAACCAGGGAACCGGGAGGGACAACATTAGGCAGTCGTTTGCGCCAATTGTTGCTGCAAGGACACCAGCACCCAATCCAAGACAGGACTGAACTACTAATTTTTGCAGCAGATCGCGCTCAACACGTTGAGGAAGTTATTAACCCGACTCTCTTGGCGGGAGGAATTATTTTGTGCGATCGCTTCACAGATTCCACAATTGCCTATCAAGGTTATGGTCGCGGCCTTAGCCTAGAATTAATCGAGAATATCTGCCAGGTAGCGACCGATGGTAGGACAAGTGACCTCACCCTGTGGCTGGATGTTGATGTCGAAGTTGGTTTAGCACGAGCCAAGGCTCGTGGAACTGCTGACCGGATGGAGCAAGCAGACTTAGCGTTTCATCGACGGGTACAGCAAGGCTTCACCGCATTGGCAGCAGCCCATCCGCATCGGATTGTACGGGTGGATGCCAGTCGCAGCGAGGCAGAAGTACAAGAGCAAATTCAGATGATTTTGACTCAGAAATTTGCCCAATGGTATCCAGACTAATCCTGGGAACGAGAAAATAGATAATCTGTCTCTATTTGCTCCTTTCCCTGCCTTTATCCACCAGTTTAATGAACTTTTTTGCACCACTTGTAGGACAAAATCGAGCCGTTGAGTTACTAACCCAGGCAGTTGCCCAAAACCGGGTTGCACCTGCCTACCTGTTTACTGGGCCAGAAGGTGTTGGCAGAAGTATAGCGGCCCGGTGCTTTGTGGAGCTTCTATTCTGCACCCATCTGGCAAAACTAAATTCCAATACGCTTGCTGACGAGGCAAACATAAAACATGGTTTCGCGTTACAAAAACGCTTGGCTGCTGGCAACCATCCAGATTTGCTGTGGGTGCAGCCGACTTATCTCCACCAGGGGGAAAGATTATCTGCCGCCCAAGCAGCCGAGAAAGGTGTGAAGCGCAAGGCCCCGCCACAAATACGGCTGGAGCAAATTCGGGAAATCGGTCAGTTTTTGGGACGTTATCCTCTGGAGGCACCAAGGAATGTGGTGGTGCTGGAGGCCGCGGAAACAATGGCAGAGGCGGCGGCGAATGGCTTACTCAAAACGCTGGAAGAACCGGGACAGGCAACACTGATTTTGATGGCACCATCAGAGTCCTCGTTGTTACCGACGCTGGTATCGCGTTGTCAGCGGATTCCTTTTTACGGTTTAGATAAGGCGGCGATGAAGCAAGTGCTGCTGCAAACGGGTCACGAAGAGATTTTGAAGCATCCACCAGTGTTAGCGATCGCGCAAGGCAGTCCGGGAAATGCGATCGCATCCTTCACGCAACTCGCCACCATTCCCCCAGACTTACTCCAAGACATTACCCAGTTGCCCAAATCTCATCGCAATGCTCTCCAACTCGCCAAAAAAATTGATAAAACTCTAGATACAGAAGCCCAACTGTGGTTGGTTGATTATTTACAGCACAGTTACTGGCAGCAATTCTTAGACAGAAAAATTTCTAAATTGCCCTTACAGCATCTAGAAAAAGCCCGCGAATATCTCCGGGGCTATGCTCAGCCGCGGCTGGTCTGGGAAGTGACTCTATTAAACATGATTTAAGCCCCAAAGGTTGTCAACGACTGTATCAGGTAAGCTTTCCTCTGGAGCAGTCTTTAGTATGGTGAATATACCCCAGTGTTCCCAGTAGTGGTGATTAACAACAAAACTGGGTAAGGGTCAGCAAATCTTATGAACCAAGTAGATTATCTCCGTATCAGCTTAATTGACCGCTGCAATTTTCGGTGTCAATACTGTATGCCGGAGGGGGCTGAACTTGACTATATTTTGCAGCAGGAGCTGTTAACTAATCAGGAACTGCTTACCCTGCTTAAAGAGGTGTTTATCCCTGTGGGATTTAGTCGGTTTCGCCTGACTGGTGGCGAACCTTTGCTGCGTCCGCGGGTGGTGGAATTGGTAAGCGCGATCGCATCCCTAAGAGAAACCCAAGACCTCTCGATGACCACTAACGCCTTTTTACTTTCCCCGATAGCGCAAGACCTCTACAATGCTGGTTTGCGACGGCTCAATATCAGTCTCGACTCTCTCGATCCAGATACATTTGCCCAAATTAGTGGTAATCGCGGCCGTTCCCGCTGGCAAGAAGTCTGGGATGGAATCCAAGCTGCTCATCGCGTCGGTTTTGATCCCCTGAAACTCAATGTAGTAGTGATTCCTGGTGTCAACGACCACGAAGTTTTAGATTTAGCCGCCCTGACACTTGAGCGACAATGGCACGTCCGGTTTATTGAATTCATGCCCATTGGCAACGACCAGCTTTTTGCGGGAAAGGGTTGGGTGTCCTCTGCGGATTTGCGGCAACGCATTCGCGACGTTTTTGGCTTGACAGAATCTTCCGTCCGTGGTAACGGGCCTGCGGATGTTTTCCAGATCCCCGGAGCCAAAGGTACGCTGGGATTTATCAGTCAGATGTCAGAATGTTTTTGCGATCGCTGTAACCGGATGCGTCTTTCAGCAGACGGCTGGTTGCGCCCCTGTCTGCTCAATGAAACTGGTCAAATTGACCTGAAAACTGCCCTCCGCACTGGCATGGAAATGGCTGAACTACGCGAGAAAGTGCGGCAGTTGCTCTTTCTGAAACCAGAAATTAACTTCAAGCAGCGAGATTCAGGAACGACTGGTGCGTATAGCCGCACCATGTCGCAAATTGGTGGGTAATGGGGGATTGGGAATTGGGGATTGGGGATTGGGGAGAATCTTATCCAGTCCCCAGTCCCTGTCCCTATCCGCCAGTCCCCAGCCCCTTGCTTACGCTTGCCGTGAGTAGTATTCAACCACCAGCAGTTCGTTGATTTGCAGCGCGATCCATTCGCGCTCAATAACGCCATTCACCTTACCAGCCAGCTTGGTTTTGTCAAACTCCAAATGGCTTGGCATATTTGCCAAACCTGGATATTCCAGGTTTGCTTGCACTAAACGACGGGATGCGTCATTGTCGCGGACACCAATCGCCTCTCCAGCGCGACACTGATAGCTAGGAATATTGACTATGCGACCATTAACCGTCACATGACCGTGATTCACTAACTGACGCGCCGCAGGGATCGTGGGAGCCATCCCCAAGCGGAAGACGGTGTTATCCAGACGCATCTCCAACAATTGCAGCAATGCTTGACCCGTTGAACCCGTGGCGCGACGTGCCTTACGCACGTAACGCAGCAGCTGCTTTTCACTCAACCCATAGTTAAAGCGGAGTTTTTGCTTTTCCTCAAGTCGGATAGCATACTCTGAACGCTTTTTGCGGGCTTGCCCGTGCTGACCGGGCGGATATGCGCGACGCGGCGACTTGCGGCTTAAACCAGGCAGTTCACCCAAACGACGCACAACTCTGAGGCGTGGGCCTCTATATCGGGACATATACCTTCCTCTTGGCTATTCTGCTTTAACTTTGCAAAACTTTCATTATACACTCATAAAGAAACTCTAAACCAAAAAATTTTTTGTGCGTTCCCAGACTGAGCGTGGAAACGCTGATAAGCGAGGCTCTGCCTCGGAAATCTGTTTTAGATGAATTTCAGGTTGATTTATGAAAATTTTTCTAATAAGTAAAATAATCTTTCTGTTTCCCGTGCCGGGAAAATATCTAGTTGTAGGGAATCGGAGCCACCCCTTTGCTGTGTTAATAACGCCCTCGGTGCGTGGCGTTTGAGAAACCTCACCCAAGAAATTAGCTACTAGTTAGCTGGTGGCAATTTGACTATGGTCAGCCAGAAGTCTTTTATTGACTGTACCACTTGCAGGAACTGTTCAAGGTCAAGAGGCTTGCTGATGAAACAGTTAGCATGGAAATTGTAGCTGTTGAGAATATCTTGCTCGGCTTGCGAGGAGGTGAGAACTACCACAGGAATATGTTTTAGTTCGTTGTCGCGCTTAATTTCTTCTAGCACTTCAATACCGCTTCGCTTGGGTAAGTTGAGGTCAAGCAAGATAATACCGGGACGAATGGCATTTGTATACTTACCTTCTCTTCGTAGGAAAGCTAGCGCCTCAGCACCATCCCTGACAACATTCATGTGATTCCAAACCATACTTTCTCTAAACGCTTCTTTAGTGAGACGAATATCACCCTCGTTATCTTCAACTAGTAGAATTTCCACTGGTATATCACCCGAATTCACCTTTAATGCACTCCTGTTCGGGGAATTGTAAAGTAAAATACACTTCCCTGCCCCACTTGAGACTCTACCCAGATTTGTCCGCCGTGCCGTTCAACGATTTTTTTGCAGATAGCTAAACCAATCCCTGTTCCGGGATAAGCTTCGCGAGCGTGTAAGCGTTGAAAAATGACAAAGATGCGATCGCACTCTTGGGGATTTAGACCAATGCCGTTATCGCGAACTGAGAAGATCCATTCATTCTCTGTTGGCTGGACACCAATGTGAATCCGAGGGGGAGTATCTTGGCGAAACTTGATAGCATTGCCGATCAAGTTCTGTAACAGTTGACCGAGTTGCGTACTATCTCCCCTAACCGTGGGTAACGGATCGTAAGTGATGATGGCGTTACTTTCATCAATAGCGAATTCCAGATTAGCGATCGCTTCGTGTAACACATCCTCGCACTCGACGGGATCAAACTCGTTGCCTCGCGTTCCCACTCGCGAATACTCCAGCAAATCTTTAATCAACCTTTGCATCCGGTTGGCACCATCTACCGCGAATGTAATAAATTCGTCGGCATCTTCATCTAGTTTCCCTTTGTAACGCCGAGACAAAAGCTGGGTATAGCTGGCAACCATTCGCAACGGCTCCTGCAAGTCGTGGGAAGCGACATAAGCAAATTCTTCCAGTTCAGCATTGGAGCGGGCTAGTTCTTGTGCCTGTTTAGAAAGTGTCTCCTCCATCTGCTTACGCTCGGTAATATCGATGATATAGCACACACCTTGATATTCATTTCCTTCGAGAAGAGCGCCACCAATCAGAACCGGGACGCGCCTGCCATCAGCGCGAATGAATTCCTTCTCGAAAGGTGTACAAATTCCGGTAGCTGCTACCTCTTGGAGTTTTTGCTCATCCAGCGCTTTGTATTCCAGAGGTGTCATGTCTTTCCAAAGCACTTTCCCGGAAAGCAAATCCTCCCGCGTGTAGCCGATCATCCCCAAAAAAGCATCGTTGGCTTCGGTAACGTTGCCGAAAACATCCCAGAAGTTGATGCCAATCATGTTGGAATCAACAACCCGCCTAAACCGCGTCTCACTTTCTCGCAGGGCCGACTCCATCTGCTTGCGATCGTGGATATCTGTAGAAGTTCCGAGCCACTTGACAATCTGCCCATCCTGGTCATGCAGAGGCACTATCCGATTCAGGTGCCAGCGATATTGTCCATCAAGCGATCGCTTCAGGCGATGTTCGCCTTCGTAACTTATGCCCCTGCCAACAGCGTGATACCAGTCGCGGCGAATTTGCTGTCGATCATCCGGATGCACCGCAGATACCCATTTGTAGCCCAGACTTTCTTGTAGAGTTAAACCAGTATAATCAACCCAGCGCTGATTGAAGTAATCGCAACTACCATCTGGCTGTGCAGAAAACACGATCTGTGGCATCGCTTCGGCTAAAGAACGATAGCGTTGCTCGTTTGCCTGAGCCAACTCACGAGCAGCCTGTTCCCGCAACAAAAGGTGGGCGCGTTCTTCTTCTGAGAGCTTGCGTTCGGTAATGTCCCACCAAGAACCGACAACTTCTATCGGGTTGCCAGCTTCATCCCGCACCAGTTTTAATTCGTCGTGCATCCAGCGATAGGTACCATCCGGACGTAGGAAGCGGTATTCATGATTATGATGCCCGCGCTCAAATAGGTTTGACAGCCCAGCAAGAATATCCGGTCTATCCTCCGGGTGAATATGGTTCATCCAGAAGCCGGAATCCTCGATAAATTCCCGCGCTTCATAGCCAAGTTGCGAGATGACGTTCTCGCTAATGAAGGTGGCACCGTAATCATTTGAAGCCTTGCAGCTATAGATTACAGCTGGGCTAGAAGTGAGTAGATGTTGTAGTCGCTCCTCGGCTATCTGGCGCTCAAGGATTTCAATTTTTAAGTGTTCATTAGCCAGCGTTAGCTCAGATGTACGCTCTTTTACTCTGCTCTCAAGCTCTGCATTCAGTTTTTGTAAAGCTTCCTCGGCTTGTTTGCGCTGGGTGATGTCGGTGGAAATGCCACAAACGGCATAAGGGACACCACTAGAGTCATAAAGGGGAAATTTGATGGAAAGATAAGTGTGTATCCCGTCGTCAAGAGGAACACTTTCTTCAATCTCTAAAGAAGTTGTGGCTTGAAGTACATTCAAGTTATTTTCGGCAAATCTATCGGCTATCTCCAATGGCCAAATGTCGTACAGGCTTTTACCTACAATCTGCTCTTTAGGAACCCGGAACAATTCTTCATACCTGCGATTGACCAACTGGTATTTATTCTGAGTATCAGTTAAGTAAATGAACGCTGGGGAGTTATCTAAAATTGCCTGTAGGCGCTGTTGGCTTTCTCTCAGTTCCTCCTGAGCCTTTTTACTCTCAGTGATGTCGCTGCCAATTCCCAGAAACCCGGTGATGTTCCCCTCTGCGTCGTGTAAAGCTGTCACCGACAGCAGCATTCTAGAACGGCGGCCATCTTTACAGATATAAGTCCACTCCTGCTCGTCTGTTTCTCCGAGACGAGCTTTGGCAATAAGAACCTCGAATAATGGGAACTGCTCCGCTTGTTCCCCAAGCAAGAGCGATCGCTGCTTTAATTCCTCTGTATCATGAAATATGGCGGGGGTTGTTTTCCCCACTACTTCTTCGGCAGCATATCCTAATAAGGCTTCAGCCGCTCGATTAAAGGTAAGAATTGTGCCATCTACTGAAGTAGAAATAATTGTGTAATTGGCACCATCTAAAATTGCCCGTTGCAGGCTGGTTGTCCTTTGCAAAGCCGCTTCCGCTGCTTTACGTTCTTGTATTTGCTCTTGCAAATCTGCATTAGCTAATGCTAGTTCTGCCGTTCTTTCTTGAACGCGAATTTCTAATTCTTCGGTGGCTTTTCGCAACGCTGACTCTACTTGTTGGCGATCGCTAATATCTTCGGCAATGCCGACAATACGGTAAACTTGCCCTTGGGCATTACGAATGGGGAAAGCGCGATCGCGTATCCAGCATTGTTGACCGTTTGGCTGAATAATCCGGTATTGTTCATCATACTCGCCTGAAGCTTGTTTGGCGAAATCAGCGAGGATGCGATCGCGATCTTCCTCATGGATAGCATCCACAAAAGATTTAGGTTGCTCGTAAAGACTCTCTCGCGTGCGTCCCCAAATTTCTTCGTATGCAGGATTAATGTAGATTATCTTGTTCTTATCCGGGTCACTCATCCAGAATACTTCCCGGATATTATTAGTAATCTGACGGAAGCGTTCTTCACTCTCCTGTAGCGCCACTAAAGCTTGTTGACGTTCGACGATTTCACTTGCTAATTGTTCGTTAGAGCGTTTCAATTCTGTCATGTTATGCTCGATTCGCTCCTCCAGTTCTGCATTGAGTTGGCGAAGTTCCTCTTCTGCTTTTTGCCGCTGCTCGTCTATAGTATTTAATGATTTGGCATTTCCCCAAATCAAAATACTAAAAATCACCAGATTCATCACTCCAATTACTGTAAATCCTTCTTCGGCATTAACCTTATCGTGACGATAACCGACGAGGATAAACCACGATAAGATTGGCGGAATCAGAATTACAGCTAAAGATAAACGCCTCGCCATCATGCCGCCAGCGTTATTGCTGGTGATGACCGCCATCAATCCTTTGTCCGGACAAGCAAATAAAATCCCGATACTCAACAGCATGAACGCGATCGCACTGTGCAGCGCTATTTTGGTGTAGACACTAATTCCGTAAAATGAGGAAATGCCATATAAATACCCCAAAAAAGCCAGCCATCCGACTAAAAAAGCCGCGATGCTCAACATCTGAGCAAAATGATAATTGGGACGTTTTCTTAATAGTAATATCTGGGAAACGCCAAGAATGAGAAAATTTAGAGCTGTATTAAATGCCATCCTGCCTGGAGGGAAACTGTGAATGGCATTAATTGAGTCTTTTATCAGTAATTTATCGATACCGAAGTCTACGCTAAACCCATATTGTATCAACGTCAATAAACCAATTAAAGCAACGATAAAAGGTAAAACTAAATGATAAATCGGGACTCTTGAATCTTGACTATTAACTTTTGAAAATTCGCCAATTTCCAGTTTATTCATTTTTACCTTTCGCCTCTTGCCTTCTTTATACAGGGAAGCACCTGCGAGGATAAACAAAAGTGCTGCGTTGGCTTTCATTGTCACAAATCCCGGAAAAACGCTCTTGAGGATGGTAATGTCAAAAATCCATCCGATTATGACAAGACAGCCAATTGCAAATACAATAATACTGGCAGATTGAGAGATTGATTGCAGGTATTTGCTCAGACGCAAGTTAGTTTGCTGCATAATTTTGGGTTGGCTTTGATAGTGTATGTTGTTAGTTTTAAGTTGTTATAGAAATGCTTGCCGGAGTTGGAGAAAATAATGAACCGCAAAGAACGCAAAGAGCGCCAAGGAAGAGAAAGAAGAGAGACAGACGATTTTATGGAGGATTTAGGATTGTTATAAGTAGATGGATATAATTATTATGGGTACGACGCGAGCGTTACCTATCAAACCCCAGTCAATGTTGGGTTTCGTTCCTCAAGCATTCCCTATATCAGATGTTTAGTTTAATTATGTCTACATACTTAGTTATTTTTCTAATAAGAAGTGATCCTAATCACTGACAATTGATGAATTGACTAAAAAATAATGAAACAAAAAGAATTGAAACTTGTCTCTCTTATTCCGAGTGCTACCGAAATTTTAGCGATATTGGGGCTGACTGATGCTATTGTTGGGCGATCGCATGAATGCGACTATCCAAGAGAAATCCAAAATCTACCTGTCTGTACTCAGCCTAAATTTAATCCTGAAGGCAGCAGTCCAGAAATTCACGATCGCGTTACGGATTTGTTGCAATCGGCTCTGAGTGTCTATAAAGTTGAAACCGACATTCTAGAACAGCTGCAACCTACGCACATTGTTACTCAAGCTCAATGTGAAGTGTGTGCTGTTAGTCTGGCAGAAGTTGAGAAAGCTGTTGCCAGTCTTACCCATAGTCAGGCGCAAATTATTTCGTTACAGCCCAATTTCTTGAGCGATGTCTGGGATGATATTGCC
Organism: Funiculus sociatus GB2-C1; assembly: GCF_039962115.1. Classification (NCBI taxonomy): domain Bacteria; kingdom Bacillati; phylum Cyanobacteriota; class Cyanophyceae; order Coleofasciculales; family Coleofasciculaceae; genus Funiculus; species Funiculus sociatus. The sequence continues at coordinate 110,788 of NZ_JAMPKJ010000009.1, forward strand.
AGAGTTGCTGCGGCTTTGGGGGTGGAATCGCAACCAGTTCTGACTGGGTTACAATCTCGGATTGATGGTTGTGTGGAAAAGACGCGATCGCTATCCTTAACAACTCGTCCCACTGTTGCTTGTATCGAGTGGATCGATCCATTGATGGCGGCGGGAAATTGGATTCCAGAATTAGTCAAAATGGCGGGAGGAGAATCGCTGTTTGGTGTTGCGGGAGAGCATTCTCCGTGGTTGAAGTGGGAAGAGATGGCGATCGCAAACCCTGCCATAATTATCTTCATGCCCTGTGGTTTCGACTTAAGCCGCACCCGTTCTGAAGCAATTGAGGTAATTCAGCGTCCCGAATGGCAAAGCTTGCAAGCTGTACAAACTGGCAGAATCTATCTTACCGATGGCAACGCCTACTTCAACCGTCCCGGCCCTAGATTAGTAGACTCTTTGGAGATATTAGCCGAAATTATCCATCCAGACATCTTCCACTTCGGATATCAAGGCACTGGATGGGAGTTTTTGTAACCTTTTTAATCTTCTTGAGAATCCCCGAAATAGCATTTCGGGGATTTTTCGTTTACGAAGCCGACTTGAATGTGTAGATTTTCTCGCTACACATTCGATTCATTGGGAAATTGAATGCGATCGCACAGCCATAAAACAACTTTGTGGGATTAAAAGATTTCTGGTAAGTTCTAGCTTTGTGGATAGCCTGCTTTAATAATTCATATAAAAAATTCTGTATCTAAATATACAATTTTTATTTAAATCATGACATCTATCAAGTTATCCTGACATTAACAAATAGCTTCTACACCTGCAAAACTTGTGAGTTCTAGAGTTGGGAAGGCATTCCAAGCTTTCACCAGGCTATTGCCTTTGGTTGCTGGCGTTGGCACTCCAGCTAAGTTCTCAGATTTTAGTCGTCTGTGAAATGTGATGTGAGTTGAAATCTCCCAAATCAATGCCGAAATCCAAAGAATCTTTTAATCACTTACCCCATACCGAATCAGCCGATCTCGGGATTCGCCTAAAGCAGCATAAAGACCTGTTTTTATTGCTTTCAATCGCGGCGGGGCTAATTTTTCTACAGGGGTACATGATTGCTCCCCTGATTCCACGTTTGGCTGAAGTTTTTAATGTTCCGGTTCAGGAAATCGGCTTTATCGTTCCAGCCTATATGCTGTCCTATGCACTGATGGCATTATTCTTCGGCCTCCTGTCCGATCGCTTTGGTCGATGGTCTATTATTCGCATCTCGCTTGCTCTTTTTGTCATTTGCACTGCTTTAACTGCCACCGCTCAAACTGCTTCGCAGATGGCAACCTGGCGGCTATTAACCGGGATTGGAGCAAGTGGTGTGATTCCTCTTACCTTCGCCTTAATTGGCGATTTATTCCCGTTTAATCAGCGAGGTGGCAAGCTAGGATTGGTGTTTGCAGCAATGGAAGGGGGAATGGCAGCAGGCTCTGCGGGGGGAGCGATTCTTGAGCCATTTGTCGGTTGGCGATCGCTCTTTATAGGTACTGCTGTGCTTGCTGCTGTTGTCCTTTGGCGGCTTCATCCTTACGGCTCTTTATTTGATACACCAAAAGTCACGAAATTACCGACTATTCGCCAAATATTTAGGGGATACAGCCAGATATTAGCCACCTTTCGGGGAAAACGTACATATATTTATGTTCTGTGGAATGGTATTTACCACTCTGGGGTATATACATGGCTAGGGTTGTATTTATCGCAACGGTACAACATGGATGCCTTGAGCATTGGTTTAAACATTCTTGGGTACGGCATTCCCGGATTATTGCTGAGTTCTCTAATTGGTCAAGCCGTGGATCGGTGGGGACGGCGTTGGCTAGTTCCAGCCGGGTTGGTCATGGCTGCTCTGGCTGGGATTGGAATGATTTTTGAGATTCCGCCAATCGGAACGACGATCGCAGTTCTTATTTTGTCTTTAGGGTATGACCTGACTCAACCGTTGTTTGTCGGAATTGTGACCGATCTCGGAGATGACAACAATTTGGGGCAAACGATGGGACTGAAGGTATTTACTCTCTTTACTGGATTTGGTGTAGGCAGTTTCATATTTGGAGAGCTACTGCGCTTTGGATTTGGGCCTTCTCTTGCGATCTTTGGTGGCATTCAGTTGATAGCTGGTTTGATCGCAGTCCCACTATTCTGGCAGGAAGTCCCCTCTCGATTACGGGGTTAGCCACTGTTGCCCAAACCAATGTTGCCTACATCAATACTGCTCAAATCAATGCGATTAGTGCTGGTAAGAGGATGTCTGAAAAGTCATAATCGAGACGCTTAGAGGGTGGAGATTCCCTTAAATCCCTCTGAACAAAGGGTGCTGGGGGGATCAAGCTAATTTTTGACACTTCTCAGACATCCTCTAAGATTTTAGTATGTTTGAGGAAAGGGAGGGAGTGTGGAACAACACGAGCATCTGACAATTGCGGAGTACCAGGCGACGGCGGAATCTTTCCGGGATGGAACTTGGGATCACGATGTCTCTCAAAATCGCGATGCTCTGGTAGCGGCTATGCCTAAGATACCTGGTAAGATACTCGACTTAGGCTGTGGGCCTGGGCGTGACTTGGTTGCTTTTAAGCGTCAGGGGCATACGGTGATTGGTTTGGATGCCACACCAGCGTTTGTGGAGATGGCGCAACAGGCGGCAGATTGTGAGGTTTGGCAACAGTCGTTTCTCCGGCTTGAGTTACCTCCAGAAACTTTTGATGGCATTTTTGCCAATGCTTCTTTGCTTCACGTTCCCCGTGCGGAAATGGTTAGGGTGTTGAAAGATTTGCATCAAACACTTGTTCCTGGCGGCGCAATTGTTATTTCTATTTGTCGCGGCGATGATGAGGGTTATAGCGTTCGTCCAACTGGTTATCGTTATGTTGTTGGTTGGGAATATGAAACTTTAACTGCTTGTCTAGAAAAAGCTGATTTTGAAATTTTGCACCACTACTATCGTCCGCCTGGTTTGCCCTGCGAGGCTCAATCTTGGCTGGTGATGGTGGCAAGAAGAAAAGTTTTGAGTTGTTTGTAGGAATTTGCAGATGATGGCTGAATCATACATTTTTATAGGTGGGGCAAGTCGGGGTGTAGGTAGAGAAATTGCCAATTACTTAACAGGGGAAAATCAAAAGGTAAAGGCAATGTTGCGCTCCGATCAGTCTCGCGCTGATTTGGAAGGGATTGGAATTAAAGTAGTAATGGGAGATGCCCTAAATGTTGCCTCTGTGGAGCAGGCAATGCTGGGAGAATCGATTCATGCTGTAATTAGTACCATTGGCGGTTTACCTAAAGACGGCGAAAGGGCTGATTATTTGGGCAACAAAAATCTCATAGATGCGGCGGTGAAAGCGGGGGTGAAAAAGTTTATCTTAGTTTCTTCTATTGGCAGTGGCAATAGTGTTGTTGCTTTGCCGCCGCAAGCTTTAGAAACTCTAAAACCAGTTTTAATAGAAAAAGAGAAAGCTGAGCAATATTTGATTGAAAGCGGACTTATTTACACAATTATTCGCCCTGGTGGGCTGAAGTCTGAACCTGCAACTGGTAACGGAGTTTTAACGGAAGATCCGCGAGTTGCGGGAACAATTCATCGGGCTGATGTGGCGCAATTGGTTTGTCGATGTCTTGAGTCTGATACTGCTAATAATAAAGTTTTGTCAGCTGTTGACAGAAATATGATGTATGGGCAAGCTGAGTTTGAGGAGTTTAGCTTGACTTGAAGGGTTTTAGCCAGCTGCGATAAATTGCTAAGTCGAGGGTGAAACGAGCGATCGCAAACAGCAAGATACTCTCAACTCCCAGTAGAGCATACAACCAGAAGGTATCGGGGAAATTTAGCCCAACCTCTATTTGCCCTAACCCTCGCACCAACCCAAAGGCAAACACAGCGCCAGTTTTGAGATGCGAGTTGCGGTCTTCCCGAATAATATAGCGGTAGGTGACACCAAAGAGAAAACCGCTCAAAAGAGCGATCGCTATCTTCACCAGTAAATTAAAACCGGTCGCGATCTGTATCTGTGACAGTAAATTATTGCCCAGCGTGACAATACTATAAGTCAGGAAAACGGACACTGCCGCTAGGGTTCCTGCTTTGATAGACTCAATTCGCTCTTTTGGATCAAACATAATGGGGACTGGGGGCTGGGGGCTGGGTACTAGGGACTAGGAACTGGGGGCTGGGTACTAGGGACTAGGGACTAGGGGCTGAGTAAAATTCTTCCCAATCCCCAATCCCCAATAAAGTGCCATAGAAGTCTCAGATTGAATTATCATATGGCTTGGAGACATTTCGTAATGGTTTTTACTATATAGCTATGGATATTTTGTCGTTGGGTTGGGTGACGGTTCTGGTTCTGTTTACGTGGTCGATTGCAATGGTAGTTTGGGGTCGTAACGGCTTCTAAAAGCATCGTGGAAACTTCTGTCGTTAGTGTTTTAGGTCTTGTTACCTTTGCGTTGCTGTTTATAGTCAGTGGCGGTGTCGTTTATCTGACGCTGGCGGAGTGGCGCGATCGCCGTCGTCAGGAGAAAGAAAAACGAGAAAATAAGTTGCCCGGCGCTGGTCGTCGTCAGGAGAAAGAAAAACGAGTGGAAAAGGTGCGCGATCGCCGTCAGGAGAAAGAAAAACGAGTGGAAAAGGTGCGCGATCGCCGTCGCTAGACTGTGGCTAAAGGCGAAACTCCAAGGGAACCCCACCTCCAGCCCTCTCTCCGCAAGCGGAGATGGGGTTAGGGTAGGGTTCTTTTTTCAATTGCAATTATCGCAGTGTCCGCATCGCCACCCAGCCGCCTCTTTTGCAAAGCCAAAAGCTTGTAACAAAAACTGCCAACGGCATTCTCGTGTAGTAAGATATTGCGTCATTTGAGACTGAAACTGCTGCTGCTGCGCGTTCAATTCGCCAAAGGAGCAAGATTTTCCTGATTGATGGCGAATATAATGAAACGGGCTTTGCCATTCTAATTGTCCGGCGCTGTGGAGTAGGGAGAGAGCAATTGCACCGTCGCGAAACTGCTTCGCCACCGTTGCTACTTCGCCTTGAGTTGGTAGTTTGGAAGCAATAGCTTGAGCTTCTTGGTATTGCGATCGCATCTTTCCCGCAAAAAATTCCCGTCTCTGCTTATCCTCCGGGTTCAGCCACCCCGTAGCCTCGCTAACTAATGTTAAAGCTTCCGCAGGCTTCCCATCTCGTCCAGCTCTCCCAACTTCCTGCACGTACTCGGAAAGCAGCAAAGGCGAATGGTAGTGAATTACCCAGCGGACATCAGGCTTATTGATGCCCATACCAAAGGCACAAGTACAGACGACAAAAGGCATTTTACCACCCAGCCAACTCGCTTCTATTTCGCGACGTTCCTCCGGACTCAACCCTGCATGATAAGCTGCTGTTGCATAACCTTTTTGCCGTAGCAATTCGGTTAATTCTTCGCTATCTCGCCGTGTGCGGACGTAAACTAAGCCTGCTTGGTTTGGTCTTGCCTGAATAAACTTTAACATCCCTTGGCGGCGACCTCTGGGTGTCCAAATAGTTTGAACTTTAAGGTGCAGATTTTGCCGATAAGGACTTATTTGGAAAGCAGCGGGTTTTTGTAGTTGTAAGACTTGCTGGATGGTTGCTCTAGCTTTTGGATCGGCTGTGGCGGTGAAGGCTGCGATCGCTATTTTGGTACCAGCTGGCTTTGATTTTAACAGAGCTGGACGCACTGCACCCAATCTTCTATAAGCTGGGCGAAAAGTTTCTCCCCACTGCACCAAGCAATGCGCCTCATCCAAAATTAATCCATTAATTTCTAGCTGCGGTTGACACAACTTTTCCCACACTGGCGCACTCAGCAAAGTTTCTGGCGACAAATACAATAGCCGTAACTTTTCCAAATTTTGCAGAGTTTTCTTGCGTTCCCAAGTGGGTAATTCACTATGCAAAAGAGCAGCTGGCAACTTGCGATCGCGCAATTCTTGCACTTGATTTTCCATCAGCGCCACCAAAGGCGAAATCACCAACGTTAACCCATATTGAAGTAAAGCTGGAAGTTGAAAACAAATAGATTTCCCGCCGCCAGTTGGCATCACAATTAAAGCATCACGCTTTTCTAATAAACTGCGAATAATTTCTCCCTGTGGCGGACGAAAATCATCGTATCCCCAGATTCTTTTGAAAGCTGCGCGAACCTCTTGCCAAGATGTTGTATCAGAATTATACATAATGGTAGTAGATGCCGAAAATAGTAAATTTATGAATACCCTAATTTTGAATATACCTTCTGCTGTTAAGCTGACAGATGAACAATTTTATCAAATTTGTCTGGCAAATCCAGATTTAAGACTGGAACTAACTGCACAAGGAGAACTGATAGTTATGCCACCAACTGGCGGAGAAACTGGTAGACGTAACTTTAGCTTAAACGGTCAGCTTTGGCTATGGAATCGCCAAACAAATCAGGGTGTTGCTTTCGACTCCTCAACTGGTTTTAAATTACCCAATGGTGCAACTCGTTCTCCTGATATCAGTTGGGTAAAGCAAGAACGCTGGGATGCTTTAACTGCTGAACAAAAAGCAGAATTTCCACCCCTTTGTCCTGACTTTGTGCTGGAATTGCGTTCTGCAAGTGATTCTCTGTCTAAAGCAAGAGAGAAAATGCAAGAATACCTTGACAATGGCTGTCGTTTGGGGTGGTTAATTGATCCACAAAATCAACGTGTGGAGATTTATCGACAAGATCGGGAAGTAGAAATTATCGAGTCTCCTACAACTTTATCTGGTGAAGAAGTGCTATCTGGATTTGTACTAGATTTAACGCAAATTTTCAGTATTTGAAAGCGCGATCGCGTCCTCTACCGTTAAATTTATTTCGTCGCCACCACAGCCAAATTCCAAGCAAAACGCTTCATTAAAGGAATATTTTTTACTACACTATCTAGCGTTTCTAATCGCTGATATGTCGGCTTTAATCTTTCCTGTTCAATAATAATTTTCTTCCAGTAACGCTCCTTATTTGGATCGACTTTTTCAATCAAATAGAAGCGCAAGAAAATCCACAGGGTCGCTAGCCAAAACGTATCATAAGACGTTTCTGAAAACTCGGATTTGACAAAATTGACAATATTAATATCCAGGGGTGTTTCATCTTCAGTTCGCACCTTAGTAGCCATCCGCCGATAAACATTAATAACTGGATTGTGCTTCAAAGGGTCCCAAAAACAAGCTTTTCCACCAGGCTTGAGAACCCGGTGCATTTCCCTAATAGCGAGTTTCGGATTAGGCAAATGGTGCAGCAAATTCGAGGCGTAGACGATATCAAAACTATTATCAGGGCAATCGAGAGCGATCGCATTCATAGTTCGCCCCTCAATCTCCACCCCATTAGCAGCTGCCAGTTGCAGTGCCACTTCCACCATACCCGGAGAATAATCAGATGCTAAGCATAGGGCCCCTTTCCTGGCAAAATAGACGCTATTTTCACCAGCACCACACCCTAAATCTAAAAGTCGCTTACCTCTAATATCCCCTAATTGCTTGAGGATAAATCGATTTTCTGGCGCGGTACAAGCTTCAAAGTAATCTTTAACTTTAATTCCTTCTACATCTATAGTAGATGCCCATTGATCGTGAAATTTTTTCTCTTTGTCAAAAATATCTTCTTTCATGGTTGGTATTAAGAAATAAAAGCAAAGGTACGCAAAGGATTTTCTTACTCTGCGTACCTTTGTGTCAAGCTCTGCGCCTACGTTTACAATTTCTGATAAGTCACGGGTTCCCGTCCTTCCTGAGCTTGTAAAGCTGAGTAAAGGCGATTCAAGGCGTTGAGATAAGCTTGGGCGGAGGCAACGATGATATCGGTGTTCGCCGCATGACCGGAAAATACCCGTTCTCCGTGCTTCAGGCGAATGGTTACTTCCCCGATAGCATCAATTCCGGCAGTTACAGATTGAACGGAAAACTCAATCAGTTGGTTGGGTACGTTCACCACACGGTTGATTGCCTTATACACGGCATCTACTGGCCCCGTACCAATAGCGGCATCAGTTAGTTCTTCACCTGCGGGAGTGCGGAGTGTTACTGTGGCTGTGGGCTGGGAGTTGCTGCCGCAGGATACCTGCACCAATTCTAAGCGGAAAATTTCGGGAGCTTGTTGGGTTTCGTCGTTAGCGATCGCTTCCAAATCCCAGTCGGTGATTTCTTTCTTTTTATCCGCCAATTCTTTGAACTTCAGAAATGCTTTATTTAACTCGCTATCAGTTAGTTCAAAGCCCAATTCTTTAAGTCTGGCGCTGAAGGCATGGCGGCCAGAATGTTTGCCTAATACAATCTGATTATCTGTTAATCCGATGGATTGGGCATCCATGATTTCATAAGTCAGTTTGTTTTTTAGAACCCCATCCTGGTGAATTCCTGACTCGTGAGCAAAGGCATTCGCGCCGACAATTGCTTTATTTGGCTGCACCAACATCCCAGTCAAATTAGAAACTAATCGGGATGTCTTGTAAATTTGGCGCGTATCAATATTTGTCAGCGGTTCTTCTGAATCTTCTGAACGTCCCAAAAATGGATTGTAATATTGCCGACGCACATGGAGAGCCATCACCAATTCTTCTAAAGAAGCATTTCCAGCACGTTCGCCAATGCCGTTAATAGTACATTCCAGCTGACGCGCTCCATTTTTCACAGCTTCCAAGAAGTTAGCTACAGCCAAACCTAGATCGTTGTGACCGTGAACTGAAATAATTGCTTGGTCAATGTTGGGAACGTTTTCTTTAATTCCCCGAATTAAATCCCCAAATTCGCTGGGAGTCATGTAACCCACAGTATCGGGAATGTTAACAGTTTTCGCACCAGCAGCAATTGTTCTTTCTAGCACTTGGTAAAGAAACTCTGGGTCAGAACGTGCTGCATCCATTGGAGAGAATTCTACATCGTCCATGAAGGATTTGGCATAAGCGACCATTTCTTCTGCGATCGCTAACACTTCAGCCCTAGATTTTCTTAGCTGATACTCCAAGTGAATATCTGATGTCGAAATAAACGTGTGAATTCTACCCTTCGCCGCTGGTTTTAGCGCTTCGGCTGCTGCTTCGATATCCGCTTTAATTGCTCTTGCCAAACTACAGATAACTGGGCCATCTTCTGTCCCTACTGTTTTAGCAATTTTCTGCACAGCCTCAAAATCCCCAGGGCTTGCATAAGCAAAACCCGCTTCAATTACATCCACGCCTAAACGCGCCAGTTGTCGCGCAATGCTCAACTTTTCGTCTACATTTAGGGTGGCTCCGGGACACTGTTCGCCATCCCGAAGAGTGGTATCGAAAATTACGATTCTGCCTTGGTTTGATTGATTTTCCATAGTAATTGGTCAGTTGTCAGTTGTTCTCGATCAATTTCTAATACCTAATTGGTAATTTTTCATCCCCATTAGTCATTAGCTAATATTCAGTCTTCTCAATATGATCCCGAATATCATTTAAGTCTATGTAACGATCTGTAGCGTTTCGCAGCTCTCTAGCTATCATTCCTTCTGTAGAAACCACTGTGATATGAGTATTTTTGGAACGTAATAGTTCGATGGCTCTTTCAAAATCGCCATCCCCACTAAATAAAACTACCCTGTCGTACTGCTCTACTGTATTAAACATATCTACGACAATTTCAATATCTAAATTTGCTTTCTGGGAATAGCGCCCAGATGTATCATCGTAGTATTCTTTGAGAATTTTAGTGCGAACGGTATACCCTAAACTAATTAGTGCGTCTCGAAATCCCCGCTGATCCTGCGGATCTTTAAGCCCTGTGTACCAGAAGGCATTGATGAGTGTTGTTTCTGGCTGTTCTTTTTTGAAATATTCCAACACCCTTCTAGGATCAAAAAACCAACCATTTTTTTGTTGAGCGTAGAACATATTGTTCCCGTCTACAAAAATAGAAAGACGGTTCATTAAGCAAGCCATAGAAGCTAAGACCTAAAATTTGTAGAAAAGAATTTAATCGGAATGATTTATTCTAGCAATTTGTTAGTATAACAGTTTATTTATACTTACTCTAGCGTCAATATACTATATCTGTTTCTCTGTAACTGTATGCCCAAAGACCGACAGTGGCATTCAGGCGGACTTTAGAGGTGTCTTGGGGGAGGAAAATCGGAAAATTGACGCTGCACACCAAGATCGCTCTGACAATTACTGCTTATTTAAACTCTACCTTAGTTCAGGAATTTGTAAATGTCCTACTTGTCACCAGAATGAATATTTAGGACAAGCTATTAGCCACTACTGCCCCTGTAACATCTTAGAGGTAGGAACACCAATCGCTCCAGCTGCCAGCATAAAGCTTGCCTGTGTGAATGCCAGCTATTTCAAGAGATAATAGATTGACGCAAGCAGTGACACCAGAACCGCAATAGACCAAAATTTCTTCAGCTTGCTCTAAACCCTTCCATCGTTGGCGTTGTTCTGTCATCAGTCGTAGGTAAGATTGAGTGTTAGAGACATCTTGCCAAGGGTAGTTAAGTGCGCCGGGAATATGACCTGCAATCGGGTCAATTGGTTCTCGTTCGCCTCGGTAGCGATCGCCTTCTCGCGAATCTACAAGCATAACTTGCGGCAAGTCTTTCTTTGCTTTCACTGTTTCAATATCCACCACTAAATCTTCTTGCAACTGCACCACAAAATTACCTGTATTTGGTATCGGTAGAACATCTGTAACTGGATGCCCCCCAGCTACCCATCCCGCAAACCCTCCATCCAAGACGACTTGACGATTATGCCCCAGGTAGCGCAGCAGCCACCAGAGACGGGACGCAAAAGCGAATCTGGAATCATCGTAAGCAACAACCAGGGTTTCTTGAGAATTTACCCCGATAGCTGCTAACTTATTAGCTAACTCTTCTGGGCTGGGTAAAGGATGTCTTCCACCATGCTTTTCAACATTACCCGAAAGGTCTTTATTTAAATCAAGATAGTAAGCACCCGGTATGTGACTGGTGAGGTACTGTTTGTGTCCTAATTCTGGATCTGTCAGGGAAAAGCGACAATCTATAATAACGACTGGAGGATCGTTAAGGTGTTCGCCTAGCCATTGGGCGGAAACTATAAAGTTGTTATCAGTCATAACTTGAAAAGTCAATCTAAAATACCAAATAATTGAGATTCGCTTTGTATTGAGTAATGGCTATAAAAAAATATGATTAGTGTAATTATGAGTAACAATATCTTTACAATTTCCTTATAGGCACAGAGTAATCTTACCAAAAATGATGTTTTTTGTATTGCTCTAGGTTGTTTCCTTGGTACAAACTAACTACTATAAGCACTTCAGAACACTCAAGGGTAGAGATGCTTACAACGTCTCTACAACCTAAGCATCAATTAAGAATAATGGATAATGGCGGCATCTTCACACCACAACTTACAGATGATGGCTCATTCACCTTCTTCTCACAAGAGTTTTGCGAAGCTTTTCACAGTCAGCATGGTGCTAAGCAGGAAGCCGAACTTAAGTTTGTGAATCCTCTCCAACTCAAGGAGAAAGCGCAGCAACCAACATTGCATCTATTGGATGTTTGTTATGGTCTTGGCTACAATACAGCAGCAGCGTTGGAGACGATTTGGGCAGTAAATCCAGATTGTCGCGTTGAGTGGGTAGGCTTGGAATTAGACGCATCTGTAGCACCAGCTGCGATCGCGCACAATCTCCTCAATAGCTGGAACCCCGAATACATCCAAATTCTCGCTAAACTAGCAATATCTGGACAAGTTAAGACAGAACGTTTACAAGCAAATCTACTCATCGGTGATGCTAGGGAAACAATTAGGCAAGTATATCTCTCCGGCTTTAGAGCAGATGCAATTTTTCTCGATCCCTTTTCACCCTTGCACTGTCCCCAACTGTGGACAGTGGAATTTCTGGACATGGTTGCCAAATGCTTAAAACCTTCAGGGAGACTTGCTACCTATTCCTGTGCGGCGGCGGTGCGGACAGCACTTTTAGCAGCCCAGTTACAAATTGGTGCGACACCACCAGTAGGGAGACGATCGCCGGGAACCGTCGCCGCGCAAAAACCCCGATTACCGCCACTATCATTACAAGAACAGGAGCATTTGCAAACCAAAGCCGCCATTCCCTACCGCGATCCGAATCTGAGCGATCCAGCCGATGTAATTTTGCAACGGCGTACAATAGAACAGCAAACCAGCTCTCTAGAGCCATCCTCTCATTGGAAAAGGCGCTGGTGTCAAAAGCAAGATACAAAATCTTAAATTTAGGTCTTAAAATTTATCACAACTATTGCAACAAAACTTTGCATAATCGCTCTAAAATATCCGTGAAAAGCCTGATTTTATAATTGAGCGATTCGCTCATACTAAAAACAAATTTCTGGGATAGGCGATTTTAAATTTATTAAATGCTTCTGCTTTTTCGCAAATAAGGTGTTCTTCAGTGAGCTTTATCGATTCTGAATTGCCCAAAGTTCTAGTTGTTGACGATCATCCCTCCAGTCGGATGACAGCAGTAGCACTCCTGTCGGTGGAAGGCTACGAAGTATTAGAAGCCGACAGTGGCCCAGTAGCATTAGAACGAGTGCTGGAAAGCAATCCGGACTTGATTTTGCTGGATGTAATGATGCCGGGAATGGATGGATTTGAGGTGTGTCGCCGCCTGAAGGAGAACGAACACACGCGCTTGATTCCGGTAGTGTTCATCACCGCATTAAATGACAGGCGATCGCGTATCATGGGCATAGAAGCTGGTGGTGATGACTTTCTCACCAAACCCTTCGACCGCTTGGAATTATCTGCTAGGGTGCGATCGCTCGTTCAGCAAAAGCGCTTAAATGAAGACCTGGATCACGCTGAACAAGTTCTTTTCTCAATTGCCCGTACCGTCGAAAGTCGCGACCCTGTAACTGGCGACCACTGCGAACGGCTGGTAACAATGGGCAAAACTTTCGGAGAGTTTATCAATCTTGGACGCAATGAAGTTCGGGATTTAGTCTGGGGAGGCTATCTCCATGATATCGGTAAGGTAGGGATTCCCGACTCCGTGCTGCTCAAAAAAGGAAAACTCACTCCCGAAGAGTGGGACATTATGAAACAGCATGTCACTATCGGGGAGAAAATTTGCAAACCCCTGCGAACCATGCGGGGTGTCATTCCCATTATTCGCTATCATCACGAACGCTGGGACGGTACTGGCTATCCGGATGGACTCGTAGGCGATGAAATTCCAATTCTTGCTCAGGTGTTTCAAATTATTGATATTTACGATGCCCTAACCAGTGAACGCCCATATAAACCGGCTTTCACCCCAGCCGAAGCTTTAGAAATCATGAACGAGGAAGCCTCAAAAGGTTGGCGCAATCCCCAACTTGTGCAGCAATTTGCTGAATTTATTCAATCTACTCAGCAACCTGAAAGCCTGAGTCGGGAGGAAGCGTTTGCTCAAAAATGACTCAGATGATGGGAAAGCTTTTCCTCAAGTATGAAATTCAATTTTGAAGGTTCACCCTTCATCCTTTATCCTTTTAGCTGGTAGCTGAAGGCTGATAGCTAAACATGGTAGCAGTAGCAATTCTTGCAGCAGGACGTGGAACGCGGATGAAATCGGATCTGCCCAAGGTTTTACACTCTTTGGGAGGGCGATCGCTCGTCGAACGGGTTCTGCATAGTCTGTCCGAAATCAATCCATCTCGGTGTCTTGTCATTGTCGGGTATCAGGGCGATCGCGTCAAAGACTCTCTTGCGGGGGTTATTGATCATTTGCCCCCAATTGGAAGTTTAGAGTTTGTCGAACAAACAGAACAGTTGGGTACAGGCCACGCCGTCCAGCAATTACTTCCCCACCTAGAGGGCTTCGCTGACGATTTGCTGGTTTTAAATGGGGATGTTCCCCTCTTGCGACCGCAAACCATCCAAAATCTGTTGCAGACTCATAAAACAAATCAAAACGCCGCTACCCTTCTCACCGCCCATCTCCCCAATCCTAAAGGCTACGGGCGGGTTTTTTGTAACGGTCAAAATCTGGTAAAAGAAATTGTGGAAGACCGGGACTGCACACCCGCTCAAAAGCAAAATCGTCGGATTAATGCAGGTGTTTACTGCTTCAAGTGGTCGCAACTGGAAAAGGTGCTACCGCAACTGGTGGCGAACAATGACCAGCAGGAATACTATCTCACCGATGCGGTAAAATTCATGGCACCTGTGATGGCTGTGGATGTGGAGGATTATCAGGAAATTCTCGGCATCAATGATCGCAAGCAGATGGCTTCGGCTTACGAAATATTACAAGAGCGGGTGAAAGATTCTTGGATGGCTGCTGGTGTCACTCTGATTCACCCAGACACGATTACGATTGACGACACGGTGCAGCTTTCTCCCGATGTGGTCGTTGAACCCCAAACTCATCTGCGCGGACAAACGGTAATTGGTGCAGGTAGTCGCATTGGCCCCGGTAGCTTGATTGAAAATAGCTCTATTGGGGAAAATGTGACAGTGCTTTATTCCGTGGTGACGGACAGCGCTGTTAAAAACGGCAGCCGAATTGGCCCCTACGCCCATCTCCGCGGTCATGTAGAGGTTGGGGAATCTTGCCGCGTCGGGAATTTTGTGGAATTGAAAAATAGCACTTTGGGCGATCGCACAAATGTCGCTCACCTATCTTATTTAGGAGATGCCACACTGGGTAATAAAGTTAACATTGGTGCTGGGACAATTACGGCAAACTACGACGGGGTGAAAAAGCATCCGACAACCATAGGCGATCGCACGAAAACTGGTTCTAACAGTGTTCTTGTCGCTCCGCTAACATTGGGAGAAGATGTGACAGTTGCTGCTGGGAGCGTAGTTACAGAAGATGTGCCAGATGATTCTCTGGTAATTGCGCGATCGCATCAAGTAATTAAACCCGGTTGGCGCTTAAACCCAGAAAAATAACTTTACCCGTCTTTGCGTTCCCAGTCTCAGACTGGGAACGCACAAATCGAGGCTGCTTGGGAAATGCCATCTACTTTTAAGCTACAAAGCCTGTGAGGGTGTCTCCAGTCCATTCCAGAGTGTCGCCCATCTTTTCGCCAGTGTGAAAAGCAGAAAGGAGGACTTCACTGGTTTTGCCAAAAGCGATCGCGCCTGTCGCATCAATTCCAATCGCCCCAAAATCTCGGCGGTGGTTATAAGCTTCGCCAAACGAACGCTCAAACGCTTGGGCAAGAGATAAACCATCAGTGACACGTACCACAATTCGCGCCGCCAGACACTCATCAATGATGTCTTCCCCAATACCCGTACAACTGATCGCTGCTTTCTGGGTAGCGTAGTTCCCGGCTGGCATCGCTGAGTCACTAACCCGCCCAATTCGCTCAAAACCCTTGCCACCAGTCGAAGTTCCGGCAGCTAAGTTTCCTTGCCCATCTAGAGCCACTACACCAATCGTTCCAACTCCTGCCTTGCTTGGCTCAACTAGCTCTTGTTCCGCTATGACTCCAGCAGCTTCTTTGATAAAGTTCTCATCGCGTTCCTGAAGCCATTCCTGCAACCGGATCTCGATCATGGGATTGTAAACTGGAACTTGCAATTCCCGGATTAGTTCCATCGCCCCAAAATCCGACAGCACCCGATCCGCAGAAGTTTGTAAAGCTTGGGCTAATTCAATCGGATGTTGTACCCGCGAGACATTAATTACACCACTGAAACGCTGACTTTCCCCATCCATCAGCGAAGCACTCATGCGAATTTGCCCGTCTGATTGCAGCACGGAACCTGTTCCAGCATTAAAGCGGGGATCGTCCTCTAGCATATGGCAAGCACTGACAACTGCGGCTGAGGCAGTTGCTCCTGCCATCAGCAACAAGTAAACTTCCTCTACGACTTTGTATAGAGATTGGCGTACTGCATCAACTCCCCCTTTACTCTTGAGAGAGCTTCCGGCACCGCCGTGAATGATAAGCTTGGGTTGCACCTGGTTAACTGACATTCCTTGAACCTTTGTAATGCGTGATATTTAGCGAGGATTGGGAATTGGGAAGAATTTTACTCAGAGCCTAGTCCCTAGTCCCCAGCCATTTTATGAGCGGCGGCGGCGACAGCGCTCCGAACAGTATTTCACATCATCCCAGCAATCAGCCCATTTTTTGCGCCAAGTGAAGGGACGTTGACATACCGGGCAAATTTTTGTGGGTAAGTCGGACTTGGAACGAACACGCTTCATGCTAAGTTGACGATACATTGCTATTTAATTTTACGTAACAATTAGGGCAGGATGGGTACTATCTGTCTAGAGATAGATGTGCTTTTTACTGTTTTCTTGAGTAAGTCATGGATGAAACCACATTAACGAGGGTGCGGATTGTGTTGGTGGAGCCAGCTGGCGCTCGAAATGTTGGTGCTGTGGCTCGTGTGATGAAAAATATGGGGCTGCGTCAGTTGGTGCTGGTGAATCCCCAATGCGATCGCCTCTGTGAAGAAGCTGTGCATATGGCAGTTCATGCCCTAGATGTGTTGGAACAAGCCCAGGTAGTTGCAACAATGCCAGAAGCATTATCCGGGTGTACTCGTGCGATCGCTACCACTGCCCGCGTCCGAAGTATAGAAACTAATCTGGAAAATCCCAGAACCGCTTTACCGTGGTTGATTGCAGAACCAGTGTCATCAGCTTTGATTTTTGGCCCCGAAGATCGGGGGTTAAGTAATTCGGAATTGAATTATGCTCAACGATTTGTACGCATTGCCACCAATCCGGAGTATCCTTCTTTAAATCTGGCAGCTGCTGTTGGCATTTGTTGTTACGAGCTTTATTCGTCAGTAATCAGCGAATTGTCAAGTTGTCAGGTTGAGTTGTCAGATTTTAATAACTTGGCAACCTTTCAATCTGACAACATTGAAACGCCGACTGAAACTGCACCCTTAGAACTCTTAGAGGGGTATTATCAGCAGATGGAAGCTGTGTTATTAAAAATGGGTTATCTGTATCCCCACACTGCGACAAGTCGCATGGAAAAATTTCGCCGCATCTTCAATCGAGGTAATTTAAGCAAAGAGGAAGTAGCTATGCTTAGAGGGATTTTTAGTCAAATGGATTGGGCGCTGCAATTTTTACCCGAATCAGCAAAAGGCGATCGCAAGCAATAGGACGCGCCATAGAATAGGGGATTGGGGACTGGGGACTGGGGACTGAGGACTGGGAAAATTTCCCAATCTAAAATCCAAAATCCAAAATCGATGTCGCCTGTACAGTGGTTGGGCGCTCTTTTTAACAACTAACAGCTAATAATGGTGGAGGAGTTGGGAGTGACTCAGCAGCCTGCAAATCAGTCAGTTGTGCCAGAGGTGTCAGTGGGGAGTAAGTATACAGGTAAGGGGCAAACGCCCGACAAGGTTCGCGCCGCCATCCGCGAACGTCGCCGCCGAAAGGAAAAAAGTCAAATTGCATCGCCAACGCAGGGCGAAGCATCTAGCAGTCCAGTGCCACGACGTACACCCTTGGTAAGGGTGGAAGACAAGCGTCAACCTGGAATTGGGAGTGAGGAATTACGGGCGGATTTAGGGCAGAAAGCAGTTTTGGGAACAGAAAGACGGAAATCGTACTTGTCGGCGCGATCGCAAAGCAGTACAGATTTGACTCGTGGAGGGCAACAAGCACGTCGGCGTAGCGGCCGAGTGCGCCAAAGAGCAAATGCCAATCAGTCAATCTTTGCTGCCTCCTCAGAGCCAAGGAATAATGTTACACGAGTGAAAAAACCTTCTGCGTCTCTACCTGTCAATCTGCCAGTAAATAAGTCAACTCGTCGGACAAGACCTCAACGCCCCGTATCGCCTCTGCTATACGCTGCCCGTCTGTTGATTTTGGGGGTAGGAGTAGGCGCGATCGCTGGTACTTTATTATCAGCCTGGGACCCAGCCAAGCGCCAGCTAACAGGCGCTATTAATCCAGAAGTCGCGATCGCTCAAAATTCAGCCGTTGGCGGCGAAGCAGTAGCTTCAAGACAACCGAATACTCAGAACTTACCACCAACGGCGCTTGCTGTGGGCGAAGAAATCCCAACGTTAAAAGCCAAAGTGCAAGCTTTGGTAACGCAAAATCCCAAATTTCAGCCGGGAGTATTTTTAGTAGATTTGGAGACCAATGCTTACCTTGACTTGTCGGGAAGCGAAGTTTTCTCCGCCGCCAGCACGATCAAGGTGCCAATTTTGGTCGCCTTTTTTCAGGATGTAGATGCTGGCAAAATCCGTTTGGATGAAAAATTAACTTTAGAGCAAAATGCGATCGGGGGTGGAAGCGGCGAATTGCAGTACAAAAAGCCAGGGACGCAGTACACAGCCCTGGAAGTGGCAACCAAGATGATTATCATCAGTGACAACACTGCCACAAATATGCTAATCCAGCGTCTGGGGGGCGCTCAGGCGCTCAATCAGCGGTTCCAATCTTGGGGCTTAACAGCAACAGTAATTCACAACCTACTTCCAGACTTGGAAGGAACCAACACTACCACTCCTAAAGATTTGGCGAATTTGATGGCAATGGTTAATCAAGGAAATTTGATGTCTTTGCCATCACGCGATCGCTTGTTGGACATCATGCAGCGCACAGTAAATAACTCGTTGCTGCCAAAGGGACTGGGAAAAGGCGCTACGATCGCCCACAAGACCGGGGATATCGGCTCTCTACTCGGAGATATTGGTTTAATCGATTTGCCTAGTGGCAAGCGCTATGTAGCCGCTGTGATGGTGAAACGCCCCCACAACGATTACAAAGCCTCGGAGTTGATTCGTCAGATTTCCCGTACAGCTTATCAATACTTCAGCAAACCGCCATCTGTCCCTGATGCAACTGAATTGTCTCCCATGCCTAAGCCTGTTACTGCGGGAAATAATACCAGTTTTATTAATTAGGGATTGGGGACTGGGGATTGGGGACTGGGGATTGGGTAAGACTTTTTACTAATCCCCAATTAGCAATTAGCAATTAGCTATTAGCAATTAGCTATTGACTAACAAGAGATAACTGATCCAGAGTTTGCCAGATTTCTTGTAATAAAGGGTCTAGTCCAATTCGCGCCACTGCTGAAATAGCAAAGACAGGTGCAGAAGTCATCGAGCGTAACTGTTGCGCGATCGCTTCTACATCTCGTTCCCCTGGAGCCAGCGCATCAACCTTATTGAGTGCTATAACTTGCGGGCGCTCAGTTAAACCCCGCCCGTAAGCTTCTAACTCCTGCTGTATTGTTTGATACGCCTCAATTGGATCGTCGCTGGTAACGTCAATCATGTGCAGCAGTAGCCGGGTGCGCTCAATGTGACGCAAAAAGTCGTGACCTAATCCAACACCCGTATGAGCGCCTTCAATTAAACCGGGAATATCAGCAAACACAGTACCATCGCCGTTGGGTTTGCGTACTACGCCCAAATTCGGCACCAAAGTTGTAAAAGGATAATCTGCCACCTTGGGTCTGGCAGCGGAAATCGATGAAATTAGAGTAGACTTACCAGCATTAGGTAAACCAATAATTCCAACTTCAGCTAACAGTTTCAATTCCATACGTAAATGGCGCTTTTCACCAGGTAGCCCATCTAAAGCATACTCTGGCGCTCGGTTGCGGTTGCTCAGGAAATATTGATTTCCCAATCCGCCCTTGCCACCTTGAGCTATACAGAAAGTTTGCTTTGGCTCGACCAAATCAGCCAACAGTTCATCCGTTTCGGCATCATAAATCATAGTGCCGCTGGGGACATTAATAACGCGATCGCGTCCCGCCGCACCAGTCCGATTATTGGGGCCTCCACGCTCTCCGTCGTCTGCCTTAAAACGATGGTTGAACCTAAAGTCCAGCAGCGTTTGCAAATTCTCTTGAACTACTAGATACACTGAGCCGCCGCGTCCCCCATTACCTCCCGATGGCCCGCCTGCTGGCACATACTTCTCCCGGCGAAAGGCGACAATTCCATCGCCGCCTTTTCCCGCCTCAACTTCAACTTCTGCCTGATCGATAAATTGCATAATTACTAATTGAAAGATTGCTAATTGCTGATGGCTAATTGTTCATTGTTCATTGCGATTAGCCATCAGCAATTAACAGTAAGTCGAAACATCTTCTCCACAATCATCCGCTAGATAGGACAACGCCCGGAAGCGCAAACCTACTAACTGTTCGTAGAGAGGATTAAGCTTGCAAAGTGGTGGAATGTGGACAATCTTTTGCCCAAACACTTTAACATCTCGCTCAAACGGACACTGAGCGGGAATCATTTTACACAAAAATCGCGCTAATCGCTGGTCGTGAATTTCTAATCCGTCCAGCCAAACTCTAACAGGTTGCAACACCACGCGATTCTTTATCCGAGCTGCCGCTCCTGTCTCTAGTTTAGAGTCAATCTGACCTCCTTGGCTGGATTTCAGCGCCTGTCGCAGCACGGACAGAGCTTTTGGCTCCTGTCCCAATGCCTGACAAAACTCGCTCAACAATTGATCCTCGCTGGAGGAATAGACACCATCAGCCACTGCAACCATTACAGCAGTACGCAGGAAATTTTCTGCGGCGCGGGCATCTTTTCCAAAAGCTGCTGCCAGTTCATCGGGCGTAATTTGTTCAACTGATGCGAAATCACTAGCAAGAGCCAGTTCATCTTGAGCCAGCGATGCAATTAATTTTTGTTCTTCGGCATCAAAGTCGCCGTCTGCCCAAGCAAGCGTCAGCAAACCGCGTATCCAAGCCGTCATTTGCTGGCTAGTGTAGGGAGATTGAAGCACGCTTGTCATAAAACTCTAATTTTGGTTGAATGTACGTTGCGATCGCTTTAAGTCGATTTTAGCTCTGGCGCTGACGCACTTGTTTGTCTAAAAGACTGAACTACTCGCTGGACTTGCGTTTTTGGCGAATTTACCAGAGTTAGGATCGTTTCTCTCTTCGATGCTAACGAGCTTTTCCTAGACACGCGGGGGGGTTTTATGTCAGGAAAACCCTACTTATGGGCTGTTTTTTGGGAATTTTTTGGTGTAGCGATCGCTACCAGCCCGTATACTGGAATACCTTGCCCCTTCAGGGTTTCACTTGCCGCTTTAGCTGTCGCCCCGGTAGTATAAATATCATCCAATAGTAGTACAGAGCGAGATGGGCGCGATCGCCTAAAGCCTTTCCCCAAACTGAAAGCTCCAGCTAAGTTTTGTTCTCTTTGAGTACCAGATAAGCTAAATTGAGCTTCAGTCTCCCGAATGCGCTCCAAACCGCATTTTTGTAAGGGGAGGCGGGTGAACTCGCAAAAGCTTTGTGCTAATAAGTCAGCTTGGTCATATCCCCGCTTTTGGCGCTTCTGTGCGTGCATAGGAACGGGAACAACGACCAGAGATGGAGAAGACACAGGAGAATTTAACCAAGCTTGACCTAACCAATGGCCCAAAGGACGAGCTATCTGGGGTTGGTTGTCATATTTTAAGGCTGTGATCGCTCTTTTTATTGCGCCCCCATAAACTCCCCAGGCAAATACAGGAAATTCCTCTTCCCACTGGGCATAATTTGATGATTGGCAGCGTTGAAGTTGCCTGTAACAATCGTGGCAAAATTCTTTGGGAGTTGGGCGCTGGCAAAGAGGACAACTAGACTCAATAAAAAGATTTAGCAAGCTTTGGAAAATCTGACGGCTGTTCCCCATTTTCAGCACTCCAACCTAATCAACTATTTTTAATCCTGGCTTAAAATGGTTATCTATAAAGGAATTTAAACATATATATAAAAATTATTTATTGCTTTTCTAAAAATCAAGCCACAACGCTCAGGTAATACCTGAGTATTATCATCTCAGAGGAAATCTTTTGAACATCAGCTTCTGGTCGCAGCAGAGTGGCCCCATCCTTACCTTAGTAACGATTGCTATCATTGAGCTACTGTCCCAGACTGTATTTTCCATTCCCAACCCAGCTCCGATCTATCTCACTGCTGTAGTATATGCTACATTCAGCGGCAGTTTCCCCTCTGGGTGGATCAGTGCGACGATGACGCTAGTTTATGCTCTCTGGTTCTTTTCTACACCAGGTGAACTATTTCACTACACAGATGCCAATGCACACAGCGTAGTTGTCCTAGCTTTAACGACACCCGCGCTGGTGCTGATGGTTGGTTTCCTGAAAGATAGAGTAGAGAAGGCTGTGCAGCTAGAGACAGCAAATACCATTCTCCAACAGCAGCTAGTGGAGATGCAGCAGGTGGAGGTAGAACTGCGAAATGCAAACGATCGCTTTCATCTGGCAGCAGAGGCAGTTAATGGTATTATTTACGACTGGGATATTACTAAAAATTACGCAGAAAGAACCAAAGGGCTGACCGACGTTTTAGGCTATCAAATCCAAGAAGCTGAAGCTACCGCTGATTGGTGGGCAGAGCGCATCCATCCGGAGGATAGAGAGCGGGTACAAGAGGCAATTAAGCAAGCTCTGGCTCTAGAGAGCAGTTTTACTATCGAGTATCGGGTTTGCCACAAAAGCGATCGCTACCTGTATGTTTGGGATAGAGGATTAATCGTGAGAGATGCCTCTCAAGCAGCGGTGCGAGTAGTCGGCTGCACCTTGGATATAAGCGATCGCTTCCACGCAACTATGGAACGCGATCGCCTGCTGGAACAATTAGAAACCGAACGCGCCCTCTTAGAAGCAGTGCTGCAACAAATGCCAGCGGGTGCGATAGTTGCCGAAGCACCGTTAGGAAAGCTAATTTTGGGCAACGACCAGGTGGATCAGATTTGGCGGCATCCTTTCTTAACATCTGCAAACATTCAGGAGTACCACGAGTACAAAGGCTTTCATCCGGATGGGCGTTCCTACGAGCCGCAAGAGTGGCCTCTGGCGCGTTCCATAAGCACAGGCGAAGTGGTGATGGAAGAGGATATTGAAATACTGCGCGGCGACGGTACGCGGGGTACAATGCGCGTCAGCTCTTCCCCAGTGCGATCGCGTACTGATGCCATTGTCGCCGGAGTAGTTATTTTCTCCGACATCAGCGATCGCAAACGAAATAAAGCGCTGATGAAAGCGCAAAACACCGTTTTAGAAATGATTGCCAGTGGCGCTCCCCTTCCCCAAGTGCTGGATGTCTTGACTAGATTAATTGAAGAACAATCCAATGGGGCGCTTTGCTCCATCCTACTACTGGGCAAGGAAGGGAAAAAACTATTTTTCGCTGCTGCCCCCAGCCTCCCAGAAAGCTATAAACAGGTAATTGCGGATGGTCTTGCCATCGGTGAGAACGCTGGCAGTTGCGGAACTTCGGCTTATAGACGGGAGCCGGTAATTGTATCCGACATTGCCAATGATCCCCTCTGGGCAGAATTCAGCCATGTTGCCTTGGATCACGGACTCCAAGCTTGTTGGTCACTACCCATATTTTCCACGCAGGGAGAAGTCTTAGGCACCTTCGGGATGTATTATCGCACGCCGCGATCGCCCAATTCCCAAGAATGGAAACTAATCGAGATATCAGCTCATTTAGCAGCGATCGCCATTGAGCGTCAGCGTTCCCAAGAGGCGCTGGTAAAAAGCGAGGCACGGTTTAGGCGTTTGGCTGAATCTAATATTCTCGGCGTAATTTTCGCGGATTTTAGCGGCAACATTATTGATGCTAACGATGCCTTTTTGCAAATGGTGGGCTACACGCGGGAGGAATTTAACCAAGGGAAAGTGCGTTGGGATACCATGACACCGCCAGAATATCTCCCTCTAGATGAGGAGAAAATTTTGGAACTGCAAGCGTCTGGAAGTTCTACTTCTTGGGAAAAAGAATACATTCGCAAAGACGGCTCGCGCATTTCTATTTTGGTCGGTATCGCCCTTCTAGAGGAACCTGAAAATACTTGTGTCTGCTTTGTACTCGACTTAAGTGAGCGCAAGTTGTTAGAAGAAAGTTTGCGACAACAGGCACAAGACTTAGAACAAGCAAATCGCATCAAAGACGAGTTCCTAGCTGTAGTTTCCCACGAACTGCGGACACCTCTAAACGCCATGCTCGGCTGGGCGACTCTGCTGCGTAGCCGCAAGTTTAACGAAGAAACAACGTCACGAGCGCTGGAAACAATCGAACGCAATGCCAAATCACAGGTGAAACTGATCGAGGATATATTAGATGTCTCGCGCCTGATGCAAGGGAAAATCCGCCTGAATATCTGCCCTGTTGAACTAAAGCCACTAATTGAAGCTTGTATTAATACTGTCCTACCTTCCTGCGAAGCGAAAGGGATAATTTTAGAGTCGGTAATAGACCCGGTTGCTGGCTTTGTTTCCGGCGATGCAGAACGCTTGCAGCAAATTATCTGGAATTTACTTGCCAACGCCATAAAGTTTACCAGCGAGGGCGATCGCGTGACGGTGCGATTGTCAGCGGTTAGGGAATTGACAAGTTCTAACAAGTTAACAACTTTGCCACGTTTAAACGTGACAACGGGAACCGAAGAGTTGTCAAGTTCTCAAGTTGCAGGGTTGGCAAGTTCTAACAACTTGACAACTTTGCCACGTTTAAACGTGACAAAGGGAACCGAAGAGTTGTCAAGTTCTCAAGTTGCAGGGTTGGCAAGTTCTAACAACCTTCAAACGCCAATAAACTACTACGCTCAAATTCAGATAAGCGACACAGGCATTGGTATTAACCCAGAATTTCTGCCCTTTATATTCGAGCGCTTCCGGCAAGCTGATAGTACCACTACGCGATCGCACTCCGGTTTAGGGTTGGGTTTAGCAATTGTTCGCCAGCTGGTGGAACTTCACGGTGGCACTATTAAGGCTACCAGTCCCGGAGAAGGGCTAGGATCTACATTTACAGTGCAGTTACCACTCCAAGAAAGGGGACTCTTGACTAGGGAAAAGCAGGATTTCCCAATCTCCAATTCCCAATCCCCAATTTCCCTCAAAGGTTTGCGGATACTGGTGGTGGATGATGAAGCGGACGCTCGTGAATTTCTCACCACAGCCATAACACAATACGGCGGCGAGGTACTAGCTGTAGCATCGACAAGAGAGGCTCTAAAAGCACTGGAACAATTCCAGCCAAATGCCCTTGTCAGCGATATCGGAATGCCTCTAGAAGATGGCTATTCGCTGATTCGGCAAGTAAGAAGCCGTTTGGCAGAACGCGGGCAGCAGTTGCCAGCACTAGCCCTGAGTGCTTATAGCACCGAGGCAGATAGCAAAAGAGCGATCGCGGCAGGTTTCCATCAACACCTTGCCAAACCAGTCGATCCAACCGAATTAGTAGAAGCGATCGCCAAGCTTCTGCTTTAGAGGATGTCCCCAAAGATTATATTCGAGAAGCTTAGACGGTGGAGATACTCCTATTTAGGGGACTTGGAGCGGAATTGTACTGATTTATGCCCTGAACTAAAGTTCAAGGCTCAAAGCTAAAACCTGTTAAAACGGGTTGAAAACCTTATCCACTAAGCTAAAGCTTACTTTAGCTTCTCGCTGTGAAATTTATTTCCAGGCTCTTAAGTAATTTATAGGTATGTTCGCGGGGAACATACCAACTTTTGACATTTCTGGGACATCCTCTTCGCCGCATTGCAATATAAATCAATAGTTTTTATCTGTAGCCTGCTATCAATTGTAACTATCTCTAAAGGTAGATTTATGCGGCATTAGATGCCTTTTACCTTTAACCTTTAGGGTTTAGGCTGAAGGCAACAACTATGCGATCGCCTTTATTTAGATTCACAATGGAGGAAGATACGAAAAAGCAAGATATGCGAATACATCGGGATGAACTAGGCTACGGCGTTGCGGTATCGATTTGTACTTTGATTGTGCTAGCACTATGGCCCGATCTCTTAACAAATCTATTGGTAGGAAACGGTTTTATCCCACATGGACATTGTTACCTGTGGAAACCCAACTTGGTATGGCTCCACGTAGTTTCAGATTTTCTGATTGGACTTGCTTATGTTTCGATTTCCGGAACTCTAAGCTATTTAGTCTACAAAGCCCGCCGAGACATCCCCTTTTATTCAGTGTTCTTGGCATTTGGATTATTTATCATTGCCTGCGGTGCCACCCATTTTATAGAAATTTGGACATTGTGGCACCCGATGTATTGGCTATCGGGAAGCATTAAATTAATTACTGCGATCGTATCGGTAACTACAGCCTTATTACTGCCGCCGTTAGTTCCTCAAGTAATAGCACTGGTTGCAGCCGCCAAAAGCTCAAATGAGCGCAAACTGCAACTAGAAACCGCCAACCAAGAACTAGAGACACTTTACCAAAAACTCAAAGAACTCGACCAGCTAAAAACTCAGTTTTTCGCCAACGTCAGCCACGATTTGCGGACACCACTAACGTTAATTTTAGGCCCAACCGAGAAGCTATTAGCGGACTCCCAAAGCACGAGCATTGAGCAGCGTCACAACCTAGAAGTCGTAAACCGCAACGCCCAAATCTTGCTCAAGCGTGTCAACGATTTGCTCGACGTTTCCAAGCTAGAAGCAGGGAAAATGGAGATCAACTACGCCCCGACTGACGTAGCGCAACTGGTGAGACTGACAGGGGCATACTTTGAGATTCTTGCACAAGAGCGAAAAGTAGCTTTTTCGCTGGAAACACCCCCATCCCTACAGGCAACTGTAGACGCTGATAAGTTACAGCGCATCTGTTTTAACCTGCTTTCCAACGCCTTTAAGTTCACTCCTTTAGGTGGCAGTATTCGCTGCATTCTGGGGGAATCAGTAGTCACGTCGTCAAGTGGTCAGCTTAAATTGTCAGGTTCTAGCAACTTGACAACATTGCAACCTAACAACCTTAAAACACCAACAGACTGTTTTATCCTTACTGTTCAAGACAGCGGTTTAGGAGTGCCGTTGGAACTACGCGAGGTAATTTTCGAGCCATTCCGTCAGAGAGATTTAGGTTCCAATCAACTGTTTGGTGGTACAGGTCTGGGACTCGCCATTGTCAAGGAGTTTGTGGAACTGCACGGTGGAACAATTACAACTGGCGATGCTTCCGGAGGCGGGGCGATTTTTACTGTTTGCATACCAAAAACAGCATCTAATGAGGTTCTTAGTTTTGGGGCGAAAGAGTTAGCCGAAAATACTAAATTTACCGACAATATTAGTACAGAAAATTCAAACCAAACTACCACAATGGATGGTGAGTTTTGCGGACTGGCGACTGGGGATGAGGGACAAGGGACTGGGGACAAGGGACTAGAAACTACCGACCGGGGACAAGATAAGACTTTTTCCTCTTCCCCAATCCCAATCCCCAATCCCCAATCCCCAATCCCCAATCCCCAATCCCCAATCCCCAATCCCCAATCCCCAATCCCCAATCCCCAATCCCCAATCCCCAATCCCCAATCCCCACTGGTATTGGTAGTTGAAGACAATCCGGAAATGAACCAGTTCATTGCCGAGATTTTAGCAAGAAAATATCGCGTAGTTACTGCCAGAAATGGGCATGAGGGATTGGACAAAGCGATCGCTCTTTCTCCCGATTTAATCCTCACAGATGTGATGATGCCCCACCTGAACGGCGAACAGCTAGTGCGGAAAGTAAGATCCATTACTGCACTGGATGGCATCCCGATTATCCTTCTGACTGCCAAAGCTGACGACAAGCTAAGAGTGCAGATGTTGCGAGAAGGCGCTCAAGATTACCTGATGAAACCCTTCCAAATTGAGGAATTACAGGCAAGGGTGGACAATGCGATCGCTATTAAACAGGTTCGCGAGGTACTACAAACCGAATTGCAAATTCTGGATGGAGATGTAGCGGTATTAGCAAACGAAGTCGCCAACCGCAAACGCGAACTGCAAAAAGCCAATGATGAATTAGAAATTCGAGTCACCGAAAGAACCCGCGAACTACTAACAGCTAACGAACTGCTAAAAGTAGAAATCGCCTCTCACTCTTTAGCAGAAGAGTCTCTAAGAGCCAGCGAGAAACGCTTCCGCAGTTACTTTGAACTTCCTCTAGTCGGTATCGCCATCACTTCACCGGAAAAAGGCTGGCTAGAAGTAAACGATAAATTGTGCGAGTTCTTAGGCTATTCTCGGCAAGAACTCAGGGAGGTGACTTGGGAAGATTTAACTCATCCCGATGATTTGCAGCCTGATCTGGATCAGTTCAACAAAGTCTTAGCAGGGGAAACTGAAGGCTATTTGCTTGATAAGCGGTTTATCCGCAAAGATGGTACTGTCATTCACACCAGCATCTCGATTCGCTGCGTCCGTCGTGCTGATAAGTCGATTGATTACTTTATAGCAGTCCTTCAAGACATCACTCTGGCTCTTCAGGCTCTTGAGTCCCTGCGCCAGAGCGAATCTACTCTCCGCAGCTTCTTCGATAGCGCTCCTCTGATGATGGGGATTGTGGAGCTTGTGGATGATGATATCTTGCATATTTCTGATAATCGCACCAGCTCGAAGTTGTTTGAGACAACACCAGAGGCGATGCGAAACCAAAAAGCTAGCAGTTTGGGAGTACCACCGAAATATCTGCGCTTGTGGTGTCATCAATACCAGTTGGCTCAACGCAGCCAAGCTCCTGTACACTTTGAATATCCTCACAAGATTGGGAGAAATAAGAAGTGGCTATCAGCAACAGTCTGCCCAATCGAGGTATCAACGCTGGCGCGTCCAAGATTTGCTTATGTGGTGGAGGACATCACCAACCGCAAGCAAGCTGAGAAAGAACGGCTCCAGCTCTCCCTTGAACATGAGGCTCGCGTTCAAGCCCAGGAACAGCAGCAGCGTTATCAGCTGATGGCTGAAACTGTGCCGCAGATAGTATGGACAGCAGGCCCGGATGGCGCAGTCGATTACTTCAACCAGCGCTGGACTGACTATACAGGAATGACACTGGAAGAAAGCCTTGGCTGGCAGTGGCAGCCAGTGCTGCATCCAGATGACCGGAACCAGAATATTGAGCGTTGGTTGAGTGCTGTTGATACAGGTGAGACTCACGAAATTGAATGTCGCTTTAAGAGGGCATCGGACGGGACTTACCGCTGGCATTTGATTCGGGCGATGCCGATACGCGATCGCAATGGTTGGGTTGTCAAGTGGTTTGGAACTTGTACGGATATTGACGATCAAAAGCGAATCCTTTCATCAATGCGGTTTTTAGCGGACGCTACTGTGGTGCTGACCTGTTCGCTGGATTATCACGCTACCCTGCAACGGCTTGTGCAACTGGTGGTGCCACATTTAGCTGACTGGTGTACTGTTCACATAAAATCGGCTGATGGCTCCCTGCGCCTGCTTGAGGTCGCGCACGTTGACTCAGAACGAGTGCAGCAAGCATGGGAAGTAGAGAAGCGCTACCCGTGTGACCCACAAATGCAGCATGGTTTGGCAAAGGTGATGCAGACTGGTGTGGCGGAACTTGTGCCGGAAATTCCCGACTCGCCGCCGGATGCGATCGCTGGCGATGAAAACTTTTGCTCATTTTGCAATATGGGTTTCAAATCCTATATGTGCTTACCTTTGGTTGCTCGTGGTACTACCCTTGGGGCAATTACCTTTCTAACTGCCGAATCAGGTCGCCAATACAATGAAGCTGACCTCGCCTTGGCATCGGAACTCACCCACCGAGCGGCAATGGCAGTGGACAATGCCCGACTTTACCAGGAAGCTCAAGAAGCAAGTCGCATGAAGGACGAGTTTCTAGCAATTATTTCTCATGAGTTGCGAACGCCAATCAACTCGGTGCTGGCATGGGCGCAAATGCTCAAGACTCGCAAGTTGAATGAGGCAAAGACGAATATAGCTCTGGATACTATTGAGCGCAATGCTAAGGCACAGACCCAGCTGATTGAGGATTTGTTGGATGTGTCACTGATGATTCGGGGTAATTTGTCAATAGATCGTCGCCCTGTTGACCTAAAAACGGTGATTCAGGTGTCGCTTAATACTTTGCTCGCCTCGGCGCAGGCAAAAGGAGTTGAGATTGAGACGATACTCGACTCGGCTGGCAAACGTGTGGAAGGGGATTCCACACGTTTGCAGCAAGTTTTCTCGAATCTGATATCTAATGCCATCAAGTTTGCAACTGGGGGCGATCGCGTGACGGTGCGATTGTCGGTGGAGAATGAACCAGAGCAACAAACAACTAAGTATGCCCAAATTCAGGTAAGCGACACGGGAGTAGGCATTAGTGCAGAATTTTTGCCTCATGTCTTTGATTTGTTCCGTCAGGCTGATAGTTCAATAACGCGATCGCATGGCGGACTGGGACTCGGTTTGGCAATTGTCCGCTATTTGGTGGAACTACATGGCGGTACTGTGACCGCCCAAAGTCCCGGTGTTGGACAGGGAGCAACATTTACTGTGCTGTTACCACTCCAAGAAACCAAGGAAGTAAGGGAAGGGGGAATTACACGTACTGGAACAAGAGGAAGCGATTTTGGGTAGTCCTGCATAGTAATGCTAATGAACTATAATTTTAATTATTCAACCTACCTTAATTTTTAGCTTATGCAATGCCCCAAGTGCGACTCTCAATACGTTGTAAAAAATGGTCATACTCACACTGGTAAACAAAATTTTAAATGTCGAGATTGTGGCAGACAATTTG